>NZ_JBHXTG010000006.1:0-181976 GCF_042677465.1 Kitasatospora sp. NPDC127111 | reverse complement strand
GCCTCCGCCGCCTCGCCCGTCCAGTGCTCGTGGTCGAGCTTGGCCAGGCCGCTGCCGGTCTTGTCGAACGCGTCGTGGAACTTCTTCAGGTGCCCCGCGACCTCGTTGAGCTTCTTCGCGTCCCCGTGGACCAGCTCCTTCGGGTCGTCGGTCTGCTTGAGGCCGCGCTCGCCGACCTTCAGGCCGGCCTCGTCCGCGACGGAGTCGCCCCAGCCGCTGACCGACTGCGCCGCGCCGTGCAGGCCGACCTCGTCCAGCAGGTCACCGGTCAGGTGCGAACCCTTCTGCAGGACCTTCGCCCCCGCCTTGACGTTCGCGTCGAGGAAGTTGTCCGCCGCGTCCAGCGCGTCGCCGAGACTGAACGACAGGCCCATCAGCCGTTACCGCCCGCCGCGTAGACCCACCGCAGGTCCTCGTGATCGGCAGTCCATACCGCCTCCTCATCCCAACGCGGCACCAGCACCGCACTCCCCCGGAACCGCGCCACCATCAACCCCGGGTGACCCGCCCCCGCCCGCAACATCCGCGCCTGATACACTAACCCCGCGTTCACCGCCACCCCCTGATCGTTCCCGAACCTTACTCGGCCGGCTGGGATACAGCGAAGAGCGCGGGTCGCCAGTCCACGTACCTCGGGGGGAGCCGCCCTGTGCGCGCCTCCTCCCTTCTGGCGTCAGCCCTCGCCGTTGCCGGTCGAGGTCGGTGGCGACGGCCGGGACTCCAGGAGGTTCTTCTGGAAGACGGTGGAGCTGTGCCGGACTCCCATACCGACGCTCAGGTACAGGTCGAGTGCGCCGGTTTCCGAGTGCGTCCCGAGGGTGCACGCCCGCCGTCCCCGCTGGTGGAAGCTGCGGAACGCGGTGCGGAGCAGGAGACGGGCGATGCCCCGGTTGCGGTGGTCGCGGCGGACCGCGACTTGCTCGATGTAGCCCTCGCCGGTGTCGGGGAGGTCCAGCGAGAGCACGGCGCCGACCAGGTGGCCCTCGGCGAACGCCAGCGCTGACATCGCGGGGGCGAAGGTGGGGCGTTCGACGGTGTGCCGGGCCCACTCCTGGTAGGTCTTGCGCCGCTCCTGCCATTCGTCGAAGGCATCCTCGACAACCTGGTGGGCGTCGCGCTCGTCGCCCGGTCCGAACGGGCGGACCGTGATGCCCGCGGGAGGCTCGGGCACGGTCGGTTCCTCCGGCATGAGGAACTCCAGCAGCCATTCGGTCACCATCGGCTCGTACCCTCGCGAGCGCAGCAGTGCGACGGCAGCTCTGTCGTTGTCCGGGACGGTCTGGACGATCCGCGTGCCACCCGCCTGCCGGCCGCGGGCCTCGGCCCAGTCCAGGAGGGCACCACCCAGGCCGCGGCCGCGGTGCTCGGGATGGACGTCCACCTCCGAGCGGCGGTTCACCCAGGCCCGGGCGGCCAGTTGCCCTGCCCGGTCGTGGACCAGTCGGGTGTCGAGCTCCGGTTCCAGACCCGGTCTGGCCAAGTCGGCGGCGACGCGGCCGAGATCGGTGTGCACCCGTCCGTAGAGCTCGCGCTCGCAGGCCGTGACCAAGCGGTGGATGTCGGCGAGGTCGTCGGCCGTGGTCGGGCGCGCCCGGTATCCCGGCGGCAACCCCGGCATGGGATCTGACAACTGTGGACCCTCCTCCTCGGGCGGCAGTACCGGAGACCCGATCCCGCCTCATCGCCCGGCGACCACACCGTGTCCTTCCCGGCGAGCGGCCCGGTCGCCTCGCCCGTACCACGGCATCCGACGGCTCGCCCGACGCGGTCGGCACCGCACTCCGCCACTGCTCCATCGACCACCCGGAGGCCCCGGGCGCGTACGCGACCATGGCCAACTCGATCGTAGTGCACACGACTTCGGGATGTCCGGCGATGTCCGGCGAGTTCGCGCTCGCCTGCACCGTCGCGCGTCGGGCCCGAGCTCAGTCGGACGGCGCGTTCGGGGACCACACGCCGAGCCACTGCTCGCCGCCGTAGTCCTCGAACCGCTCCACCTCGGTGAACCCCAGCTTCGCCGCGACGCGCATCGAGGCCTCGTTGGCGATCCGGGTGGAGAGCACCACCGGCTCACCGGGATGCGCGCCGACGAACCAGTCGAGCGCCGCCGCGCACGCCTCGGCGGCGTACCCGCGTCCCCACACCTGCGGCAGGAACATGTAGCCGAGCTCGGCCTCCCCGCCCTCCGGACGGATGTGACCCCTGCGCTCCGCGTCGCGCCGATCGAGCGTGATCACTCCGATCGCCGTTCCGTCGAGCTCGACCACAAGGAAGCCGAAGCGCCGCCCGGGCACCTCCGGCATCGCGCGCTCGAGCTCATCGCGCGGTCGGGAGCCGCCGACGTAGGCGCCCACCTCCGGTGAGGCGAACAGTTCGATCAACGCCGCACGGTCCCGGGCCTCGGACTCGCGCAGCACGAGCCGCGCGGTCTTGATCGCGGCAGGTGGCCAGGCGACGGGTTGACGTGTGATCCCATCCGACATGGAACGGCTCCTGGTTCTCCCGGCCACACGGTATCGATCTCGTACGGCCCCGGGGCGGGCAACGACTTCTGACGTTGGCGTACATCGGGACGCCCTCCGCCGAGGTGCCGGTTGCCGGACCGCCGGCCCGACCGCGGGCGCGACGGGTTGTCGGACCGGCGCTCTATGGCGCGTATCGAGTCGTGATCAATTTGCGGGACGCGCCTTGGTGGCACGGTCCGGTCCGATCGGCGGTCTTACGTGATGCGAGTGCCACTGACCGAGCCGGATGGGGAGTTCATCGAGCCGTACCTGTCGATCGGCGAGTACGGCCCGTACCCCGACTCGACATGCCCCTCGATGACGCGCCGAGGTGCCGGACGCAAGGGCGGGCAGGAGTCGACTCAACGGTCGACCAGCCGTGGACGCGGAGCCTCACCCGAGGGTTCCGCGTCGGTGTCGTCGGTGCCGACCGGGCCGCGGGGAAGCATCCGGTCCAGCCACTTCGGCAGCCACCAGTTGGTCCGGCCGAGGAGCGTCATGGTCGCCGGTACCAGCACCATGCGCACGACCGTGGCGTCGATGAAGATCGCGGTGGCCAGGCCGAGCCCGAACATCTTGGTGGAGGGGTCCTCGGCGACGGCGAAGGACAGGAAGACCGCCACCATGATGAGGGCGGCCGAGGTGATGATCCGGGCGGTGCGCGAGACGCCCTCGACGATCGCCGTGCCGTTGTCGCCGGTGCGCAGGTACTCCTCGCGTACGCGGGAGAGGAGGAACACCTCGTAATCCATCGACAGGCCGAACAGGATGGCGAAGAGGAACATCGGGATGAACGACACGATCGGAACCGTCGCTTCCAGCCCGATGAGTGCGCCTCCCCAGCCCCACTGGAAGACCGCGACCATGATGCCGTAGGCCGCGCCGATGCTCAGCAGATTCAGCAGCACCGCCTTGAGCGGCACGAGGATCGAGCGGAAGACCAGCATCAGCAGCAGGAACGACATCGCCAGCACGGCGGCGACGAGCACCGGCAGGCGTTGGCTGGTGCGTCGGCCCACATCGGACAGGCTCGCGGCGGCGCCGCCGACGTGGGCCCTGGCCGGGCCGTGCCCGATCGCCGCGGGCAGCACGTCGGTGCGCAGCCGGGCGATGGTGTCGGCCGTGGCCTTGTCCTGGGGGCTGGTGGTCGGGAACACCACGAGGGTCGCGATGCCGGTGGCCCGATCGACGTGCGTCGGCGCGACGGACGCGATGCCCGGATCCGCCGCGACCGTTGCGACGAGTCGGTCCAGCACCCCCGGATCACCGGTGGGGTCCGCGGCGATGACGAGGGGACCGTTGGTGCCCGGGCCGAACCCCTCGGCGACGAGGTCGTAGGCGCGGCGCTCGGTACGACTGGGGGGCAGTGAGCCGTCGTCGGGCAGGCCGACGCGCAGGCCGAGCACGGGCAGCGTCGCGGTCAGCAGCAGCCCCGCCGCGCCGACCGCGTACGGCACCGGGTGCCGGCTGACGTGCCCGATCCAGCGACGCCACCCGGCGGCGGGGACGGCGCCCGCCGCCCGGTCCCGCCGCCGTGCGAGTCGGCCCAGCCGCCCCGCCCGAAGCGCCCCGGCGATCCGGCCGGCCTGGCCCAGACGCGGGCCGGCCGCGCCGAGGAAGGCCGGCAGCAGCGTCACCGACGCCAGCACCATCGTCAGGACGACGATCGAGACGGCAACCCCGCCCACCGTCATGAACGGCACGTTCGCGACCGCCAGGCCGAGGATCGACACGACGACGGTGCCGCCGGCGAAGACCACCGGCCGCCCCGCCGTGGCCACCGCTCGCCCCGCCGCCTCGCGGGGATCGAGCCCGCACGCGAGGTACTCCCGGTGCCTGGCGAGCACGAACAGCGCGTAGTCGATGCCCACTCCGAGCCCGACCATGCTGCCCAGGACCGGTGCGAAGGCGGGGACCTCCGTCACCCCCGCCAGTACCGTCATCGTGGCGACCCCGACGGTCAGTCCGAAGACCGCCATGCCGATCGGCAGCGCGGCGGCAACGAGCGAACCGAACGCCAGGAACAGGATCGCGGCCGCGGCGAGGAGGCCGATCAACTCGCTCACGCCGCCGTCGGGGTCGGAGAAGACGTAGAAGAGGTTCCCGCCCATCTCGATGCGCAGCGGCAGCTCGGCGCGCAGCCGGTCACCGAGATCGACGAGGGCGTCGAGGTCCTCGGCCGACAGCCGGCTCTGGTCGGGGTACTGCACCCGGACGACCGCGATCCGCCCGTCGGCCGAAACGAGGCCGCCGCGCACGGCGGTGTCCCCGCCCGGGTCGAGCGCCCCCGCCGGGTCGCTCGTGCCGAGCACGTGCGGCAGCCGGTTCACCTCGGCCCGCAGCCGCGTGAGAGCGGTGCGCGCGCCGTCGTCGTCGAAGAACGTCGCACCGTCGTCGAGGGGGGTGACGACCACTTGGGCGGTCATCCCCTCCTGGCCGGTGCCGGCCCGCTCGATCAGTTCCGCGGCCCGTCGGGAGTCCAGTCCCGGAGCGGTCATCGAGTCCGCGGTCCGCCCGCCGATGGCGACGGCGGCGAGGACGGCGAGCGTGGCGGCGATCAGCCATGCCGCGATCACCCGCCAGGGATGGCGGGCGGCGCTTGCGCCCAGGCGCAACAGGGCTTTCGAGAGCATCGGGTCCTCCAACCACCTCGTCGGCCGTCCTCTGTACGGCCGCCGATGCCGAGGTTCGTCGCCACGGCGCTCCGCGGCATCGGCCCGCGGGCCGCGGATGCGTCGGCCCCGGGGCGGAGTGACGACCCGTCCTTTCGGCCGATGCGCGGCACGCCGCGGACCCTAGGCTGAGAACCGTGCTCCGAGACGACCTGCGAACCCTGTGGACCGAACCCCGGCCGCCCGACGCGCCCGCCCGGGTGCGGCGGGACTGGGCGCTGCTAGCCGCGGGCCTTGCCGGTGTGGCGCTGGAGGCCACCCTGCGCGAGGACGTCGTGTGGCGGCCGGTGGCGGTGGTGTTGGCCGTATGGCTGTGCCTGCTGCCGCTGTGGCGCCGGACCCGCCCGCTGGCGATGGTGACGCTGGCGTTCGGCTCGGTGATCCTGCTTCCGGTGGCCTCGCTCGTCGCCGCACCGCGCGAGCCCGTCGGCCTGTACACCGGCGCGGTCGTGCTCGTGCTGGTGTACGCGCTGCCCCGGTGGGGATCGGGACGCGAGATCGTGCTGGGCGGCGCGGTGATCCTCGCGGCCGGCGCGCTGTGTGTCGTCACGGACGGGACCCCGGTCGTCGAAAAGGTCGTGGGCTTCGTCTTCCTGCTGTTGCCCGGCGCGATCGGGGCCGCCGTGCGGTTCCGGGTGACCGCTCGCGAGCGGCAGTTGGAGCAGGTGCGCTCCCGCGAGCGCGAGCAGCTCGCCCGGGAACTGCACGACACGGTGGCCCACCACGTGTCGGCCATGGTGATCATCGCCCAGGCGGGCCGGGTGCTCGCGGGCACCGACCCGTCCGCCGCCGTCGAGGCGCTGGAGGGGGTCGAGGAGGAGGGGGCGCGCACGCTGGAGGAAATGCGCGCCATGGTCGCCGCGTTGCGCGACCGCGGGGTCGGCGCCGAGCTGGCGCCCCCTGCCGGAGTCGCGGATCTGGAGCGCCTGGTACGCACGCCAGGTGGTCGCCTCAGGGTCGACCTGGGGCTCGACGGCGAACTGGACGCGCTGCCCCCGGCCGTGGACGCGGCCGTCTACCGCATCGTGCAGGAGTCGGTGACCAATGTGCTGCGCCATGCGGTCGACGCGACCGAGCTCGTCGTTCGGGTCGCCGCGCAGCGGCACACGGTCCGGGTGAGCGTGCGCGACAACGGCCGGCGCACCGGCCGGGGTCGCGACGGATACGGACTCACCGGACTTCGCGAGCGCGCGACCCTGCTCGGCGGCACACTACGAGCCGGCCCGGGTACCGACCGGGGCTGGCATGTCGAAGCCGAACTGCCGAGAGCGAGGAGCGAGAGCGGTGTCCATTCGCGTCCTCGTCGCTGACGACCAGACGATCATCCGCACCGGGTTGCGGATCATGCTGAACGCCCAGCCCGGCATCGAGGTGGTCGGCGAGGCCGCCGACGGGCGGCAAGCGGTACGTCTGGCCCGCGAACTACGCCCCGACGTCTGCCTGTTCGACATCCGCATGCCCGTCCTCGACGGGCTCGAGGCCACCCGGCTGGTCGCCGGCCCGGGCATCGCCGACCCGCTGGCCGTGGTCGTCATCACCACCTTCGACCTCGACGAGTACGTCTACGGCTCACTGCGTGCCGGCGCCCGCGGATTCCTCCTCAAGGACACGGGACCTGACCTTCTGGCGCAGGCCGTACGGTCGGCGTCCGACGGTGAGGCGCTCATCGCGCCCAGCGTCACCGTCCGTCTGCTCCAGGCGTTCGCGGACCTGCCCGCCGGCCGGCCCGTGGCCCAGCCGGTCTCCCCCGTCACCGCCCGCGAGGAGCAGGTGCTCCTCGCCGTCGCCCGCGGGCTGACCAACACCGAGATCGCCGACGCACTGCACATCAGCCTCAGCACGGTGAAGACGCATCTGGCCAGCCTGATGGCCAAACTCGGCGCCCGCAACAGGGTCGAGATCGCGATGTGGGCCTACGAAACGCGCCGGATCCTCCCCGGAACCTGAGCCGGGTGCCGGCCCATGTCCCATGAGTCCCCGCCCGGGGAGCCGGCACGGCGTCGGGCCCCCGCGGACAGCCCCGGAGCCGCGCCGGGGGCCGCGCGGCGCGCTCTCGGGCCGTTCAGCCGCCGGTTGCCGTGAGGAGAGCCGGTGCGCGGTCGGCCGCGAGTCGGCGGGCGAGGCCTCCGACCGCTCCCGCTGCAGGTCGCACGCCCGGGCCCCGCTATCCTCCCCGGGTCGACGATCAACCTCCGGGAGGACCCACATGCGGCAGCGCCGCGCCCTGCTTGCCAGCGCAGTCCTGGCAATCACCCTCGCCACCGGCTGCGGCTCGGGCGGCAGCACCACGAACGGGGCGGCCGACGCGAGCGGGACGGCTCCAGCGGCCGCTGCGCCGACCGGGAGGGCCACCGCAGCTGCCGCCCCGGCGAGTTCCGCGCCGACCAACCCCGTGCCGGCCAGTCCCGCGCCGGCCGGCTCGGCGACCACCGGTGCCGCGACCGGAGCCGGGGCGGGTGCCGCGGCTGCGGAGCTGCCGGACGGGTACGACCCGGCCCGGGACGCCGCGGCGGATCTGAAGGCGGCGCTCGCCCTGTCGGCCGTCGATCAGCGGCCCGTGCTGATCGACTTCGGAGCCAACTGGTGCCCCGACTGCAAGGTGCTCGACAAGCTGTTCCGCTCCGAGCAGGTCGCTCCGCTGCTGCGCGGCGGCTACCGGGTGGTGGCCGTGGACGTGGGCCGGTTCGACCACAACCTCGACCTCGCCGCCCAGTACGTCGACCTCCAGAGCAGCGGCATACCGGCGCTGGTGGTGCTGTCCCCCGACGGCTCGGTGCGCACCGCGAGCAACGACGGCGCGTTCTCCAACGCCCGCAGCATGAGCGCGAACACGCTCGCCGCCTACCTCAAGCGCTGGTCGCAGAAGTGAGCCCGGCCGGGCGGCCGCGCACCGGGGCGGCGGCGGTCGCGACACTGCTGCTCCTCGGCAGCGTGGGCTGCGCCGCGGGCCAGGCACCGTCGGCCGCCCCCGCCGCCACCTACAGCGGCGGCGGGGTCACGGTCACGCTCCGGCTGGCAACCGGGGAGGACGGGCGGCGACTGCTCGACGCCACCTTCGTCCCCGAGCAGCCCGGGTTCCACCTGTACAGCGTCGACCTGCCGGCCGGCGGGATCGACGGGCTCGGCCTGCCGACCCGGCTGACGGTGCGTGGAGGCCTCGCGGCGGACGGCACCGCCCGGGCCGACCGTCCGCTGCGCACGGTCAGCCCGCTGGAACTCGGCGTGCAACTGCCGGTCTACCCCGACGGCCCGGTCACCGTCACGCTCCCGGTCCGGCGGACCGGCACGGGGCCGTCCGAGGCGGTGGTCAGCTTCGGCGCGTGCAGCGAGCAGCGCTGCCTGATCCCGGTCACCGACCAGGTCATCCCCCTCCGCACCACCGACTGACGCGGCCTGCTGAGCACTCACGGTCAGGCCGCGGCGCGCGGCCTGGAGGGTAGGGGTGGTCGGACGCCGACGGCGGTCCGCCACCGCGTCAACGTCGGCCGAGCGCCTCGCACCTGACGGGCGAGCGGCCACCACCCGGGGCCGCCCGCGGCGACGGCCGGCCCGGGGAATCGGGTGGCGCCGCCGCCGGATGGTTGCCACCATCACCGCATGGCGCGCAGAACCCCGCAGGAGAAGAAGCGGCTCAGCTATCTCAGGGACCGGCGCAACGACTACGGCGAGAACGACAAGAGCTCACGCAAGAACGTCCCGCGCTCACGCCGGGCCAGCCACCACGAGGTGCGCCGGGCCGAGCAGCTGGCGCTGCGGAAACTGACCCTGTACCGCGGGGCGGTGGACGAGTCGGAGGTCCGCTTCGGTCGTCCGCGGACCGGTTCGTGGCGCAAGTGGGCGGACTCCCGCCTCGCCGACGTCGTGATCCACCACCTGGAGCGCCGGGTGGAACGCGGCGGGACGGCGGGGTCCCAGGCCGCCGCCCGGATCGAGCGCATCCGACGGTCCACACGCCTTCCCGGGGGCACGTCCGGCAGGTGATCGCGGCCGACCGCCGTCCGACGGGCTCGCGGGCGGCCGGGGGCCATCGAGGAGCTGCGCCTGAGCACCCACCCACCTAAGGCGACGGCCGGCACATCGCCGCGTTCGGGTCGTCCCACGCGCTGTACCCGGGCCCCGTCGATCGAGCCCGCGGCCATCAGGGCGGTGAGACGGCCCTGTGGATCACCGGGCTTCGGCCGGGTCGCGGCCGAGGCCCGGTCGGTCCAGGCTGGGCGCCGTTCCCTGTGGTGCCCCGCCCCCGGCTGTGCCGTGCCTCAGCTGGCGCACGCGCAGCCGGCGGCGGCCTTCGCCTTGGCCGGGCTCCGGGCCGGGTCGAGGGGTTCCTCGTCCGGCGTGCAGCAGGCGGTGGTACCGCAGCAGGCCTGCGGCGCGCTGTCGGCGCTCTTGCCGAGGGTGTCGGCGTCGGCCTTCACGACGTAGACCTCCCAGGGCTCCTTGCCGGGGCCGGTCACCCACACCTTGTCCTGGAGCGCGTAGCAGCAGGAGGTGTCGTTCTCCTCGAAGGTGGCCAGGCCCGCGTCCTTGAGGCGGGTGGTGGCGGCGGCGACCTGCTCGGGGGTCTCGACCTCGATGCCGAGGTGGTCCAGGCGGGTGTCCTCGCCGCTCTCGCCTTCGATGAGGACGAGCTTGAGCGGGGGCTCGGTGATGGCGAAGTTCGCGTAGCCGGGGCGGCGCTTGGCGGGTTCGGTGCCGAAGAGCTTGGAGTAGAAGGCGATGGAGCCTTCGAGGTCGGCGACGCGAAGGGCGAGCTGAACACGGGACATGGCGGTCTCCCTGATCCGGTCCGAGGTCTTGTTTCGGCGAGGTCTTGTTTCGACCTCTGTCGATACAGCGAGCTTGCCCCTGCGGATAGATGGCTGTCAACATAGACGCATGTCGAATCTGGAACTGCCGGTGCTCGGCCAGGACGAGGCGGCGGTCGTCTGCTGCTCGCCGATGGTCCGCGAGCCCTTGGGCGAGGAAGCCGCCGTCGACCTGGCGAAGATGTTCAAGGCCCTGTCGGACCCGGTACGGCTGCGGCTGCTGTCCCTGATCGCCTCGCACGAGGGCGGCGAGGCGTGCGTCTGCGACCTGACCGGGCCGTTCGACGTCTCCCAGCCGACCATCTCGCACCACCTGAAGGTGCTGCGCGAGGCCGGCCTGGTCGGCTCCGAGCGGCGTGGGACCTGGGTCTACTACTGGGTGCTGCCCGCCGCGCTGACCAAGCTGTCCGCCCTGCTCCAGACACCGGCCGGCTCCGCCGCCGTCCCGACCGGGGGTGCGAGATGACGCCGACGGCTCCGCTCGGGCGCCGCGCCGCGGTCGAGTTCGTCGGGACCGGCGCCCTGGTCGCCGTCGTGGTCGGCTCCGGCGTCCAGGCCGCCGAGCTCTCCCCGTCCACCCCGACGCCCGGGGCCGGGGTGTCGGCCTGGCCCTGCTGAAGGCACTGCTGGCCTCCACCGACGCCGCCGGGATCTGGACCGTGCAGTCCGGCGTCTTCCCGGAGAACACCGCCAGCCTCGCCCTCCACGCCAAGGCGGGCTTCCGCGTGGTCGGCACCCGCGAGCGCCTCGGCAAGCACGGCGGGCGCTGGCGCGACGTCGTCCTCGTCGAGCGACGCAGCCCCGCCGTCTCCCGACCCGCTGACCGCTGCGGCGGGCCCGATCCCAGCCGCAGCGGTCAGCACCAGTCCGGCCGGGCCCGACCCATGAACCATGTTACTAAATAGTAATGTGACAACCACTCATCTTCTGGGCGGCCTCTGCGAGACTCCAACTCCCCCGGCCGATCAAGGAGTCCGCCCCCGTGACCGACGCCTCCCGCACCGCGCTGGAGCACCTGCGCGACGCCGGTGCCTTCCAGTGGTACGTCATACCGCTGCTGTTGATCGTCCTGTACGTGTACGCCGTGGAGGTCGAGCGGCGGAACTGGAACGTCTTCTTCGCCGGCCTGGCCTTCTGGGGCATGGACTGGTTCAACGAGATCTGGAACGCCCTGGTCTTCCACTTCACCGGTCGCGCCCCCGTCTGGGGTGCGCCGGGCGGGCATTCGTCCTATCTGATCCTCATCGGGCTGAACATCGAGATCTGCTTCATGTTCGCGGTGTTCGGTGTCGTCGCGGCCAAGCTGCTGCCGGCCGACAAGCACCTGCGGATACTCGGCGTGCCCAACCGCTGGGCGCTCGCCGCCGGCGGCGCCGCGGCGGCGGTCGGAGTCGAGGTCGTCCTCAACTCGATCGGCGCGCTGACCTGGGAGTGGTCCTGGTGGCAGGCCAGCATGCCGCTGCTGGTCTGGCTGGTCGGCTACCTGCCGTTCTTCGGGGTGAGCTACTGGGTCCACGACCTGCCCAAGGTCAGGTCCAAGGCGCTCGCCGTCGGCGCGCTGCTCGGCCTGGACGCCCTCGCCCTCATCGTCTTCATCTGCCTGGGATGGATCTGACATGCTGCGTCACACACTCGCCGCGACCGTCCTCGCCGTCGGCGTTCTCGCCCCCGGCGGCGCCGCCTCCGCCGCGTCCGGCGGATCCACCGCGCCCAGCACGTCCGGCACGTCCAGCACGTCCGGCGCGTCCAGCACGTCCGGCGCCTCCACCGCGGACGGCGCGTGCCGGCCGGTCGGCACCGCGGGGCTGGCCGACCTCGTCCCCGGCGACAGCACCCTCGGCCTGTCCGCCTTACCGCCCGCGACCGTCGACCTGCCCCCGCAGATCCACCTGCGCGGGACCACGGAGACCTTCAACCGGCGGTGGTCCTTCGCCCTGCGCGAGGGCCGGATGTACGTCAAGGAGGCCGCCGACACCGGGGGTTGGCGCACGATGGCGCTGCCCGACTGCCTGGCCGGCCGGGTCACCGGCATCTCCGTCGACGACGACGAGCTCGTCGCGGTCGACGACGGCGACCGCATCTACACCATGGACCACGCCCTCAACGCGCCCTGGACATGGAACTGGACGTACCGGTTCGGCGCCCCGCTGTGGCTGGGCGAGGGCAACACCGTCCCCTACGGTTCGGCCCGCTGGACCTGGTCCGTGCTCTCCCCCGGCGAGGACCAGGTGTGGCGCGACCCGGCGGGCAACGACCACCCGGTCGGCGGCGCGAAGGTCTCCCACGTCCTCGCGCTCAGCGCCGACGGAAGCCGCATCACGTACGTGGACCCCTGGCTCCCCGCCGACCACAGCTACGAGATGGCCACCCCGCACCGCGGCCGCTTCCAGGCCGAGGCGCTGTCCACGGCGGCCTCCACCTCGTTCGTCGTCAACCGCTACGGCGACCTCTACACGCGGCTGTACGACTTCGACATCTCGGGCTCCGACCGGGTGTTCTTCAGCTACTCCTACGAGGACCAGCGTGGGGCGCTGTTCCCGAAGATCCAGCTGCCGGCGCCCGACTGGGTCCGCCAGCCCAAGGTCCCCGCCACCGGGGAGATCACCGACCGGATCTCCGTCCACAAGACCGGCCGGGGATCGGACGCCCGCGAACTGCGCGTCGAGGGCCGGGAGCAGGGTCTCACCGGGTACTGGCACAAGGCCCTGACCGCGTCCCGGTGGACCTTCACCGCGACGGGCGAGCCCTTGCAGGGCCGCCTCCTCCAGAACACCCCCGACGACCGCTCGACGGACACCCTCGCGCCGCCCTCGCCCTACGACTACGCCGGCGCGCTGGGGGGCGTGACCGCCCGCGTCGACGCGTTCGACGTCGCGGTCGAGGGCACCCCGTTGGTCCTCCGGGCGGGAGACCAGGAGCTCAGGGTGACCCTCCACACGGTCGACGGCCTCCGCCAGAGTGTCCAGGCCCCCGGCCTCACCTCGCAGCCGCGCCACTTCTACGGCACCGTCGAGATCCCGCAGTCCGTCCTCGACAACCTCCAGGCCCAACACCCGCTGCTGCGGAGCCTCGTCCAGGACCGCCTCGGAGCCGCCCGCTTCACCGACACCGACGTGGTCGTCACCGACCGGACCATGACCATCGCCAGCCTCGGCCTCACCCTGGACCGCATCTGAGGCTCGGTGGAGTGCAGGGCCGGTGCGGCGCTCGCCGGTGCTCCCGCCCCGCCCGGGAGCACCGGGCCCGCCGGGCCGCGCCCGTCACAGCCGGAGCGGCGCGGCGCCCGCGCCGGCGGCCGCGCCGGTGCGCCGATCCGCCGTCGGCGGCCGCCGGTTCACGGACCGCAGGGGTCGGTGACGGGCCGCCAGAGCGCCCGCAGTCCCTCGGCCGCGGCACCGGCCTGGGCCAGACCCGCCCGGTAGGCCTCGTCCCACGACTCGCGGTCGCCCGGGTCGGCGTCCAGGAGGCGCACGGCGGCCGGCTCGGGGGCCAGGACGTGGGCGGGCCCCGCGGGACTCGGGTGGCGGTGGGCGAACGGGTCGACCACCACCACCGTGCGGGCGCCGGCCGCCAGGTCGCTGTTCGTACCGGCCCGCAGGGCGCCGTCCAGGTAGTAACGGCCGTCGACGGCGACGGGCGGCTCGATGCCGGGAAACGCGCTCGACGCGGCGACCGCGCGAACCAGCGGGACGCCGGCGGCGGCGTCCCACACGACCGGCTCGCCCGTCCCGGCGTCGACGGCCGGGATCAGCAGACGGCGCCGCGGCCACGTGTCGGCGGCGATCAGTGTGGCGCGCTGGGTGACCAGCCGGTCCTCCGCCGCCGCGTCGACCGTGTCAAGGGCGATGCGGCCGACCCGGCGCCGGGCCTCCGCCCGGTCCAGACCGGGCTCGCCGAGGACGGCGAACACCGCGCCCGTCACCGCCGGATCGGGGCGGCGTGGCGGGGCCGCCCGGTCGGCGGGGCGCGGGGCGGGGAGGGCCGAGAAACGGGCGGGGTCCTGCCCGGTGGCGAGGACGGCCCCGACGATCGCACCCGCGGAGGTGCCCACGATCAGATCGGCCTCACCCAGGTCCACCCCGGCGCGGCGCAGACCCGCGGCCAGTCCGGCCGTCCACGCGGCGCCCAGCCGCCCGCCGGGGCCGAGCACCACCGCCCGGTCGACATCGTGCACTCCGTCTGATCCCATGGCGACTCCCCCGTTGTCGAAAGACCTGGGTCACATACTCGCACGCGCCTGTCGTACGGACGGCCGGCGGGCCTCGACCCAACCCGACCGACCGCGACCGGCGAGCGGAGCCCGAGGCGGTGAACTCACCGACGGCGGCCCGGTCTTCGGCGTGCGTCACCCCGCGCGGCGCCGCCGTGGCTCCTCAAGCCACTCCCACCGGTGGCCGAAAACCACCGCTCGCCTGCGCGATTCCACCTGTCCATGCCGATGCCCGGCCTAGGCTCCCCTCGTCGTGATCATCCGTGGAGGGGGAGCAACCTTGGAGACCACACCCGCCCGCATCAGCCGCCGCAGGCTGCTCGCCGGAGCCGCGGGCACCGCCGGCGCCGCTGCCCTGGCCACCGCCGCCGGCACCGCCCCGGCGGCCGCCGCCGTGACCATCCCGGCGCCCAGCCCCTACGCGCTCAAGCTCCCCCACCAGATCGAGGCCGAGGCGCTGGTGGACAACCTGCGCCTGCTGCCCTGGGGCTTCGAGGCGAACCGCTACAAGGCGGCCGGCACCCCGCTCGAAGGCCTCAGCAGCAGCGTCCGGTGGGGCGCCCCCGGCCACCCCGAGGACTTCTACAACCTCTCCCAGTGCTCGTCCTTCGTCAGCCTCGTGCTGGAGCGCGCCTACGGCACCGCGCCCACCAAGCCGGCCTCCGCCCTGCCCTGGCCCGCCTACAGCTACGGCTGGGCGAACGAGCAGTACTTCCGGGACAACTTCTACGTCGACAAGACCGACACCAAGGACTTCCCGAACGCGCAGGAGTACCGGGCCGCCTTCGCCCGGAAGGCGGAGCCGGGCGGCGCCGACGCGCTCCCGCACTTCACGTCCGTCACCAAGCCGGTCAACCTGCGCCCCGGGGACCTCGTCGCCTTCGAGTACGAGGACGACAACCCTTCGCCCTACACCGGGCACATCGTCATGATCCGCGAGCGCAAGGGCATCTGGACCGACCCCGAGATCGACAGGCTCGTCGGCCCCAACGTCATCCCCTACGTCTTCGAGATCATCGACTGCACCAGCAGCCCGCACGGCGGACCGAGCCTCGGCGGCGCCGCCACCGAGCTCTACCAGGCCTTCCCGGACACCCGCTTCGAGGAGATCAAGGCGACCACCGGCCAGTCCACCTTCGTCAAGCACAACGGCGTCGGCTACGGCCACATGATCTTCTACGCGAACGCCGACACCAAGCTGTTCGCCGGTCACCGCTGGAGCGTCACCTCCCAGACGCCGCACACGGTGGCGGAGCGGCCGATCGCGGCCGGCCGGGTCTGGCTCTCCGACAGCCTCTGACCGCGCGCGATCTGACCCGCGATTTGAACGCGCGCGATCTGGCCGCCCGCGGCGGCGTCCGATCCGCCCCCGCGCCCGCGCTGCCGCCCGGCACTCGACCGGGCGGCGGCGCGGGCCGGCGGCCGGCCGCTACAGGTACGCGTCGCAGACCTCGAAGGTCTGCACGGTGCGGGCGTCGAAGGAGGAGCAGAACCGGTTGCCGCGGCGTGCGGGAGGTCGCGCGAGGAGCCGCGGCGCGGAGGTCACGGGTCCGCCGAGGGCGGGCGCCCGGGTGCGCGGCGCGGCAGGGGCGCGTGCGGTTCGCCGCGCTCCCCCGCACGGGCCGCCCGTCCGACGGCGTCTCGGCGTGAACCGGCCGTCCGGAATGGCCGGCCCCGGCCCGGCGCGAGCGGGCCGGTGCGCCCCGAAACCGGCGCGCGAGAGCCCGCCCGCGGGCGCCGCGCGACACCGGGCGCCACCGGTCCGGTCTTGGCAGGGATCACCGCGACGGCCGACGCTCTGTGCACGGCCGATCACCGGCTGATCCCGTCCACCAGCCCTGGGAGGGCCCCGTGTCGTTCTCGCGCCCCCGCTTCGCCGTCGCCGCTCTGCTCGTCGCCGGCGCCACCGCCCTGACCGCCCCGGCCCACGCCGCCGGCGGCCACCGCGCCCTCAGCCACTTCGACGACGGCAGTTTCGAGACGCCCAAGGCTCCGGCGAACGCCTTCACCGGGCTGACCGCCGGTCAGACCGTCGGCCCGTGGAAGGTCACCGCCGGCAGCGTCGACCTGATCGGCGCCGGCTTCTGGCAGGCCGCCGAGGGCGACCAGTCGCTGGACCTCAACGGCTCCAACAGCGGCACCGTCGCCCAGAGCTTCACCACCGTCCCGGGCACCACCTACTCCGTCACCTATGCGCTCGCCGGCAACCCCGAGGGCGGGCCGGCCCTGCGGACCGGCCGGGCGCTGATCGACGGGCAGGACTTCCAGGACTTCTCCTTCGACGTCACCGGCAGGTCCAGGGCCGCCATGGGTTACGTGGGGCGGCAGTTCACCTTCGTCGCACAGGGCACGTCCACCACCCTGAGCTTCGCCAGCACCGTCGCCGGGGCGTACGGCCCGGTCATCGACGACGTCCAGGTGAAGGAGTGCAAGCCCTGCTGCGGGTGACCGGCCCGACCCCCTGACGCCCGGGCCCCGGGGCCGACGGTCCCGCCGCCGGCCCCGGGCACGACCGACGGCGTGCGCCGCCCGCGATCGGCCCGGGCGTACGGGCTCAGCAGAACGTCTCCTCAGCAGTACGTCTCGATGAAGAGGAGAACGCGACCGTCGTCCGCGGTGAACTCGTACGCCTCGTGGATCGGCAGGTCACCGGCGCCGAACCCGGCCCGTGCCTCGGTCCAGGCGGCCGGGCGTTCGGCCTCCGCGAGGAAGCGGGGCAGCCACCACTGCGCCCGCTCGTCGTAGTACTCCCCCATCGTCATGGCGTCGGCGCTCACCGCGAGCCGCTTGGCCCGGCGCGGGTCCAGCGGCCCGCGGGCAAGGCGCCAGTGGCAACCCTCGGCGTCGGTGAAGCCGCGGGCCGTCACGGGCCGGAGGACGGGCGAGCCGCCGGGCCCCTGCTCCGACGGTGGCGGCATGGCCGTCACGACCTCGGCGAAGGTCTCGGGGCGCTTCCGCTTCTTCGGCACCCGCACAGGATGCCAGAAGCGCCTCCGCCGCCCTCGGCCGAGATCACGCGGCAGAAGCCCGAGTCGGATCATCTGGCGGACCGTCAAGGCCGCGGCCAAGACCGGCCGTCGCAGGACGGCCGGTCCCAGGACGGTCCGAGCGGTCCGGCCCGAGGGGTCCGCGGCGGCGCGGGCCGGCCGGGCCCACCCCGGATGGCCGCTCCACCGGGAAGGGGACCACGGCCGGGGACCGGCCGCCGGCCGGCACGGGCGCCTCGGTCAGGCGTTCCTGCCGCGAGCGGCCACGCGCCAGCGGTCCACCACCTTGCCACCGCTGACCACGGCGACCTCGTCGACGAGGTTCACCGCGACGCACACGTGGTTGGGAACCACGCGCAGCCGCTCGCCCAGCGCGGGCAGGTCGCCGCCGTCGGGCCAGAGCACGGTGGCGTGGTGCTCGGACAGCGCCGTGATGCGGGCCTCGGGGTGGTCCATGAGCCGGCCGAAACCCGTCGCCCATGCGGCCCGGTCGCCGCCGAGGACCTTGCTGCCCGCGTCCAGGACGAGCCGCCGGGGCGTGGTGTCGTCTCCCTCGTGCCGGCTGACGACGGTCGCCGCGACCGTCAGCGCGATGTCCGCCATGGTGCACCGTCCGAGTTCGAGCTGCTGGGCGTCGCCGAACACGTAGACGCCCGGCCGCACCTCGGTGGTCGCCGAGGTGCCCGTCAGCTCCGCGGTCGGGGTGGATCCGCCGCTCACCCGGGTGACCTCGAAGCCCGCGGCGGCGAGCAGTTCGGCGGCCCGCCCGAGGGCCTGCTGCTCCTGATCGGCCGCCTTCGCGGGCATGTCCGGTGCGTAGCCGTGGCCCGGGAAGGTGAACACACCCGCGACGCGGAACCCGGCGCCGGCCGCCGCCCGGGCGACCGCCACGGCCTGTTCCGGGCGGACGCCGCTGCGGTGGTGGCCGCTGTCGATCTCCACCAGGACCTCGATGCCGGCGGCCGCGGCGCCGAGGTGGCGGCCCGCCGCCTCGGCCGCTTCGACGGAGTCCGTTCCGATCGCGACCTTCGCCGTGCCGGCGAGCCGTCGCAGCCGCTCCGCCTGCCGGGGCCCGATCCACAGCGGATAGGCGATGAAGAGATCGGTGGCGCCGTGCTCGGCGAAGACCTCGGCCTCGCCGATGGTCGCCACCGTCAGCCCGACGGCCCCCGCCGCGAGCTGTCGCGCGGCGATCTCCGGCATCTTGTGGGTCTTGGCGTGGGGGCGCAGCCGCAGGCCCTTGGCCCGTAGGGCTGCTGCCATGCGCTCGATGTTCCGGTCGAGGACGTCCAGCTCGACCATGATGTCCGGGGTGTCGATCTCCGCCGGGATTGCGTTCATCCGCTTTCCTTCCCATTCGCGTTGCACGGGACATCTTCCCGCTCCGCGCGGATCCGTTCGAACAGCCCGTGCGGGGGCCGACCCAGGACGGGCGGGCCGACCCGACCCGACCCCTGCGGCGCGCTCCGCGGTCCGTCAGGCGACGAGCTGGTGGATGCTCGCGCCCGTCAGCCAGAGTCCGGCGACCAGGGAGAGGGTGCTGACCAGTTGGTCCTGATGCTGGGCGAGCCAGGTCCGCAGGGCATTCAGCCGGGTCTCGGCGGCGCCCGGGGCCCGGACGGCGTAGAGCTCCATGACCAGGAGGCTGAGGGTCGCCAGCAGGCAGTAGCCGGTCAGGGCGAGCCAGTCGGTGAGGGAGGAGAGGTCGGCGTCGACGACCGTGGCAGCGCCCGCGGCGACCATGGCCCACGGCTGGAGCAGCCAGGCCAGGCCGGCCGCGGTGCCGAGCGAGGCGTTGTCGATGCGGCCCGTCCAGCTCGGCGGCCGGCGCGGGCGGGGCGGCCGCCGGCGCCGGTACTCGCCGTACAGCACCAGGCCGACGCCGATCGCCAGCTTGGCGGCGACCGCGGCGGTCGACGACGACCCGTGGTGAACGGGCGGGGTCCCGCCGGTCAGCAGCACCACGAAGGCGACCACCACGGCCAGGTCGGCCAGCCAGGACAGCAGGAACGCCAGGCCGTTGCGGACACCGCGCCGCGACGAGAGCAGCAGGATGAAGGCACTGTTGTGCAGCGGCCCGAGGGTGATGGCGGTGCCGATGACGACCAGGTCGAGGACCATCGGCTCAGCCGCTCCCGGAGGTCGGGGCCACCCGGCGTCCCCGGACAAGCGGTGCGGCGGGCGTGCCCGGCAGGCGAGGGGTGCCGGCGCCCGCGCGCCGCGATCCGACTCTGCGGCCCCCGCCCCGGCAGGTCAAGCAGGCCACGCCGACACGGCGTCCGCGCTGCCGGCGCCCCGAGGTCGCCGGTCGGGGTGCACTCCGGCCGTGGCCCGCGCGTCCGGCCGGGCCGGAGTCGGTCACGCCCCTGGCGTGGTTCGCGGCGCCGGCCCGCGCGTCCGGCCGGGCCGGAGTCGGTCGAGCCCCTAGCGTGGTTCGTCAACGACCCGGGCGGACCGCCGCCGGGATCCAGGTCCACGGAGGCACCTCGACCATGACCATCACCCCCGCCGAGCTCACCGGGGACTACGTCCTCGACCCCGCCCACACCCGGATCGGCTTCGTCGCCCGCCACGCCATGGTGACCAAGGTCCGAGGCGCGTTCCACCAGTTCGAGGGCACCGCCCACCTGGACGGCACCGATCCGACCCGCTCCACCGCCCAGGTAGTGATCAAGGCCGAGAGCATCGACACCGGCGTCGAGCAACGCGACCAGCACCTGCGCACCAACGACTTCCTCGACGCCCCCAACCACCCCGACATCACCTTCCGGAGCACCTCCGTCGAGCCGCGGTCCGACAGCGAGTACCGCGTCACCGGCGACCTCACCATCAAGGGCACCACCCGCCCCGTCACCATCGACTTCCAGTACACGGGCAGTGCCGTCGACCCCTACGGCAACCTCCGGGTCGGCCTGGAGGGATCGGCGGCCATCTCCCGCAAGGACTTCGGCGTGACCTGGAACGCGGCCCTGGAGGGCGGCGGCGTCCTGGTCGGCGACAAGATCGTCCTGGAGTTCGACATCTCCGCGATCAAGCAGGGCTGAGCCGGGCCGGCCGGCAGCGCCCGGCCGTCCGCCCGCCCCCGGGCCGGTCGCGGGCGGCCGGGCGGTTCAGGCGGCGACGGCTCGGGCGGCGCGGAGGGGCGCCAGTGCGGTGCTCCAGGCGATGACCTGGTCGAACAGGGTGTTGAGGGCGGCCAGGTTGTAGTCTCCGGGCTTGAAGACGCGGTAGTTCTCGAATTCGGTGATCAGGGACAGCGCCACCTGCTGGCGTACGTCGGCCAGTTGGAGCTCCCCGGCCACCAGCCGCAGCTGCTCGACGGCGCGGACACCGCCGACGCCGCCGTAGGAGACGTAGCCGACGGCCTTGTTGTTCCATTCGGCGTAGAGGTAGTCGAGGGCGTTCTTCAGCACGCCGGGGATGCCGTGGTTGTACTCGGGCGTGACGATGACGAAGCCGTCGAACGCGTCGATGGTCTCGGCCCAGCGCCGGGTGTGCTCGTTCTGGTACTGGCCGATGGAGGGCGGCAGCGGCTCGTCGAGGTGAGGGAGGGGGTGCTCGCGCAGGTCGATCAGCTCGAAGCGGGCGTCGGTGCGGCGCGAGGCGTGGTCGAGGACCCAGTGCGCCACCTGGTCTCCGAGGCGGTTGGGTCGGGTGCTGCCGAGGATGATGCCGATCGTGGGCATGGGTGGGGCCTGCCTTCCGAGTCGCGGTGCCCGGCACCTGCGCGGAACATGAGCTGCCCGGTAGATCGTCTGCCGAGCAGACGATCTGATCAGCAAAGTATCGCCCGGTATTATTCCCCCATGGACGAGAGGGATCCGACCCCCGCGACGGGGGCGGGATGCGCCGATCTCACCGCGGACTTCGGCTTCTCACTCATGTCGGTGGCTCACGCCTACCGGGCGGCGGTCTCGCCGGCCCTCGCGGGCATTCCGCAGGGGGCGCGCGGCTACCAGACGCTCGCCGCCGTCGTCCACGGTGAACGGCCGAACCAGCTCGCCCTGGCCACCTACCTGCGGATCGACCGGACGGTCATGACCTATCTGCTGGACGATCTCGCCGCCGCCGGGCTGGTCGAACGCCGGCCCGATCCGAGCGACCGCCGCCGCCGGCTCATCCTCGCGACGCCGAAGGGTGCCGCGACCCTCGCCGCGTTGGAGCGGCAGGTCGCCGAGGCGGAGGCGTCACTGCTCTCGGTGATCGACGAGACCGACCGCGCGGTCCTCCGCGAGCTGCTGGCCCGGATCTCCCAAGGTGTCCAGAACACCGGGCAGGAGACGTGCGACACCCCGCCGCCCTGCGCCTGACCCGGGCTCACAGGGGGCCTGACCCGAGGCCGCGGAGGGCCTGACCCGGGTCGGCCCAGGATCGGCCCCGGGAGGTCACCACCGGCGCGCCTCACCGAACCGGCGCCCGCTCACCGACCTGGCCCTCGGCGCCCTGCGGGACCGGGAGCGCGTCGTCGAACTGACCGACACCCTGCTGACGGCCCTCCAGACGTGGGAGCCCGCGACCGCGCCCGCGCCGCTCTCCCTGGAGCTGTCCGCCTTCGTCGCCGCGGACTCCCCGGCGGCCGCGGCAGCGGCGCCTGCGCGCCCTGCTCGGAACGCCGGAGGGGCCGGCCCTGCTGGGCGGCGCGGTGGCGGAGATCCTGGGGCAGCGCCGGAGCGCCCTCGCCCGGGCCGACGAGCGGCTGTCCGAGCTGGCGCCGCCGGGCGGCTCGGCACGGACCGCGGCCGGCTGCTCGGCAGCTACGTCCACCTCCACTGCAACCGGCTGCTGGCCGAGCGGCGCCCGTCCGAGGGGCTGCTGGTTCAACTGCTCCAGCGGACCCGCAAGGGGCTGAGCCTGGAGCCCGCCGCCGCACGCGGCCGGAGCCGCGCGTGACGCCCGAGTAGCCGCGGTATCCCGGCCGTGGCAACGTGGTGATGGAGGCCTCCGACCGGGTCGCGCGGAAACGGGCGACGATTTCCTCCGAAGGAGCCCACACATGGCCAGCAACGCCCGCGGAGCATCGACGGGTACTCACGTCAGCCGGAAGCCGTTCGCCACCGGCTGGACCTTCTTCGCCGCCTGCATGCTGATCTTCGGCGGCGCGATGGCGGTCTTCGAGGGCATCGGTGCCATCGTCAACGACGACCGCTACGTCATCACCGGCAACTACGTCTACAAGTTCGACGTCACCGGCTGGGGCTGGCTCCACCTCGTCCTGGGCATCGTGCTCGTGGTGGCCGGCTTCCTGCTCTTCACCGGCGCGATGTGGGCACGGATCATCGGTGTCGTCGCCGCGGGGCTGAACATGATCACCAACTTCCTGTGGCTGCCCTACTACCCGTTCTGGGCCATCGTCATGATCGCCGTCGACATCGTCGTCATCTGGGCCCTGACGGCCGGCACGCACCGGCAGGAAGCCCCGGTTTAGAGCGCGTCAGGCGATTCCCGTCGTCGAACCGACGGGAACCGTCCGACACACCCGGACTCCACGGCGCCGCCGGGCCGCGTCCTCTCGACCGGCCCGGCGGCGCCGCACGCGCTCCTCGCCGCCCAGGGCCGCGAAGCGGGCCACCGGCCGGGAGTGGCCCACCGGCCCGGAGCGGCCCACCGGCCCCTCAACCGTGGTTGACGATGATGAAGATGCCCCAGCCGATGGCGGCGAGGACGACGGCGAAGCACACGACGGCCACCGCGCGTCCGAGCGGACCGGCGGTGGCCCGGCCGGCGGCGGCCTCTTCGGCGGTGCCCTCGCCCGCCCGGGCCGGCGGGTTGAGGGCCCGCACGCCGACGGCGAACAGCGCGGGCAGGCCGGCGCCCGCGAGCAGTCCCACCACGATGATCTTCCACAGCGCGTTCAGGTTGATCCAGGGGTTCACCGGGTCACCTCGTCCGTGGGCTGCGGGACGACCGAGCCGGTCCAGGCGGCGTTGACGTTCTCCGGAGTGACGGCCGGATGCCGGGAGGCGGCGTAGAACGCGACCGAGGCCAGCACCAGGAGGACGAAGATCACCGCCACGCCGGCGGTGCCTCCGATGGCGTTCGCGCACCAGTAGGCCAGCGCGCCGGCCAGGCCGGCGGCCGGGAGGGTGAGCACCCAGGCGGCCACCATGCGGTGGGCGATGCGCCAGCGCACCACCGCGCCCTTCTTGCCGACCCCCGAACCGAGGATCGACCCGGTGGCGACGTGGGTGGTCGAGAGCGAGTAGCCGAAGTCGGTGGAGGCGAGGATGACCGCGGCCGAGGCCGATTCGCTGGACATCCCCTGCGGAGGCTCGATCTCCACGAGTCCCTTTCCCAGCGCCCGGATGACCCGCCAGCCCCCGATGTACGTGCCGAGGGCGATCGCCACGGCGCAGGAGGTGATCACCCAGGTCGGGGACGTCGCCCCCGCGCCCAGCGTCCCGTTGGCGATCAGGGCCAGGGTGATGACGCCCATGGTCTTCTGCGCGTCGTTGGTGCCGTGGGCGAGCGAGACCATGCAGGCCGAGCCGACCTGGCCGTTCCTGAAGCCGCGCGCACGTGGCTCCTCGGGCACGCCACGGGTGAGACGGTAGACGAGTACGGTGCCGAGCGCGGCGATCGAACCGGCGATGACCGGCGACAGGGCCGCCGGCACGATGACCTTGGCGACCAGGCCCTGCCACTTGACGGCGGAGGAGCCGGCCGCCGCCATGGTCGCCCCGACGACGCCGCCGATCAGCGCGTGCGAGGAGCTCGACGGGATCCCGAAGTACCAGGTCGCCAGGTTCCACAGGATGCTTCCGGTCAGGCCCGCCATGACCACGGTCAGCGTCACGTCGTGACTGTTGACCAGGCCGCTGGCGATCGTCGCGGCGACCGCGGTCGACAGGAACGCACCCACCAGGTTCAGCAGCGCCGCGACGCCGACCGCGACGCGCGGCCGAAGGGCACCGGTGACGATCGACGTCGCCATCGCGTTGCCCGTGTCGTGGAACCCGTTCGTGAAGTCGAAGCCCAGCGCGGTGGCCACCACCAGTGCCAGAACCACATCATTGCCGGTCACGGGCACGAACGTAACCCGCCGCCCCTCCCCGGTTCGTGCCCGCGACACCCGGCGGGGCCGGAATTCGCCGGGCATCATCCGGTCGGACCAGCGCGGCGCGGGTCCCGGGGAGGTGTCGCCGCCGGCGACGGCGGCGGCGTGCTCAGTGGCCGACCGGCTCCCGCTCCAGCGCCTCGACCAGCTCGTGCTTGCTCATCCGGGAACGGCCCTCGACACGGGCCTCCTTGGCCTTCTCGTAGAGTTCGGCCCTGGTCGCGCGTTCCAGCTCCTCGTGCCGCCCGTCACCCGATTCGTCACCCGGTTCGTCACCCGTACCGGTCCCGGAGCCGTCCTCCGCCTCGCCGGCCAGCCTGCGCAACTCCTCGGTACGGCGGTGCAGGAAGTCCTCGCCGAGCCGGTGCAGCTCCCGTTCACCCACCGCCTCGCGCAGGGCGGGCAGCACCTCGCGCTCCTCCTGCTCCACGTGGTGGGTGACGGCGTCCACCAGTTCGTCGAGCCGGCGGTCGAACTCCTCACCGCGCAGTTCACCCGAACGCAGCCGCTCGATCAGCTGTTCAGCCTCCTCGTGCTCCTCGCGGCTGTGCTCGATCTGTTCCTCCTCGTCGGGCACCCGCTCGGAGACCGCGGGGTACACGCACTCCTCCTCGGCGCGCGAGTGCGCGACCAGCAGCTGGCCGACCTCCTCCAGGACGCCGGCGGCGTCGGCGTGACCGGACCTCAGCTGATCGAACAGCCGCTCCACCTGACGGTGATCCGACGTGATCAATTCGATGGCGTCGTCAGCCATGACACACTCCCTGCGCCGTCGTCCGTGACCGCGTGCGCGGTCGATCGCACCGGCGGCTACCCCGCCGTTCGCGGGCCAATCACCGATCGGAGGGCGGCTGCGACGCCGGCGTGCACCGCCTCGGGGCTCGGGCGTAGCGGGGAGTGACGCGTCGGCGGCGCGGTCCGGGGGGCGAAGCGAGGGGCGACGCGCCGACGGCCGGGGACAGCCCGTCCGGGCTGAAGACCGCCGCGGGCCCGGCGGGGAGTCGATGGTGTGCCTGCGGGATCGCTCCCGGCACGCGGCTGACCCGGCTGCTGGCCCCCAAGGGTGCCGACCGGGTCGTCCAGGTCGTCGACACGGTCGAGGAGGCCGTCGAGGCGCCGGACCGGATCGAGCACCGGTCCTGATCCCGCCGCCGGGTGTCGGGGCGCGCACATCGGGTAGCCGTCTCCGTCAGAGCCGAGCGCGACCGCTTGGGATAGCCGCCATGACCGCTGCCCCCGCTCCCGCCCCCGCGCAGCGGAGCCTGCGCTTCCGTCCGCACACCGATGCCCCGGTCACCCTCGGCGTCGACTTCGCCCGCCAGGTGCTCGCGGAATGGCACCTGCTCTCCCCGCGCCACGACCGTCCGCCCCACCTCGCCGAGGACACCGTCCTGGTCGTCGGGGAGCTCCTGGCCAACGCCAGCCGGCACGCCGACGGCCCGCAGAGTCTGGTGCTCACCCTGCGGGCCGAGCGCCTGCGCGTCGCCGTCGTCGACCACAACCCGGCGCCGCCGCGCCCGAGGCGTGCGGACCCCGCCGGTGCGGGCGGTTACGGGCTGCACCTCCTGGACCGTCTCACCACGGCCTGGGGAACCGCGTGCGGCACCCGCGGCAAGACGGTCTGGGCGGAACTCGCCACCACGACGGCCGACCGGCGCTGACCCCGGCCGGGCGCCGGCACGGCGGGGGCGCGGCACGGAGCGGATCGGCCGTCCGCCGGTGCCCGGGCACCACGGAACGCCCGCCGTCGCGCGCACCACGGAACGTCCGCCGTCGCGCCCCATGACCCGCCGGCCCCGGGGTTCTCCGCGGGCCGCCGGGCCGACCGCGCTTCCCTCGGCGGTCGGCCCGGCCGGGCTCACCCGCCGGCGCGGTCGGAGGGGCGTCGGCCGGGGCGGGCGGGATCCGGGTCGACGGTGTCCGGGCCGCAGTCGCCTTCGTAGGGCGTGCCTTCGGCGTCGTGCCACCCCGTCCCGGGGTCCGCCTCGGCGGACTGATCGTCACTCTCCCGGGCGCTGTCGGGCATCCGGGGTGCGGACTCGTTCTCCGGCCCGCGGTCGGCGGGTCGCTGTTCGTCGGACATGTCCGTCTCCTTCGGGCCGGGACACCGCAGCCGTCCTCCGCGGGCGGCCACCCGCGGCCCACCGTTACGAGCGGCCTCGCCCGGTGACGAGGTCGCGAGCGCGGTCCACCAGCCCGGCTCCCGGGGCGAGCAGCTTGTTCGCGGGAGGAGTGTCCGGCGCGCCGGGGTGCGGGCGGGTCGGGGCCAGCTTCTTCGCGGCCCGGATCCTGTCGCCCAGGTCGTTCAGCTCGTCGGCCGAGCAGACGTCGCCGAGGGCCGGGAAGAGGGTGCCCTCCTCGTCCGCGATGTGTTCCCTGACGTCGGCGACCACCTTCCGGATGATCTCGTCGAACCGGTCCTCGGCGGGATCGGTGCCTTCGAGCTCCTTGAGCAACCGCTCGACCTCGGCGTGGTCCGCGAGTTCCTTGTCGGCCATCGGGCCTCCGCCGGGCACGTGCTCGCGCACGGCCGGGTAGAGGTACTGCTCCTCGGCGACCGAGTGCCGGACGAGTTCGATGGTGATCTCGTCCGCCAGCTTCCGCCGCCCGTCGTCCCCCGGCGGCAGGGCGAGCACCTTCTCGAACATCTCCTCCACCTCGCGGTGGTCCGCCATCAGCTCGGCGATGACGCTTCCGCCGTGTCCCATGCTCCTCACACCTCTCCGTGTCACCGACTCCCGGCCGCGGTAGCCGTTCCCGGCCGCCGTCCCCGTCACCGACCGGGCTCGGGCACCGGAGGATGACGGGGTAGCGACCCGGCTGCCCGGTCGGAGTGGGTCGAAACCGTCGCGGGCCGGATCCGGGCCGGATCCGGCGGCCGGCGGCGGACCGTTTCCACCCCTGCGCACCGGGCAGCCGCCCCACGGAGCGCGCGCCGCGCGAGGGCGGACCGGCTGCCCCGGCCGCCTGCGGCCCGCCACCGCTCCGAGCCGCCCGCCGGCGGCGACCCGCCGGTCTCCGCGGGCCGGCACCAAGACGAAGGGACGGCCGATGAGCATCAGTCCGATCGACGTTCAGAAGGCCCTGCTGGGCATCCGTCATCCGGCCGACCGGGAGGAGCTGATCGAGACGGCCGGGTCGAACGGGGCCGACGACTCCCCGCCGGAGCGGCCGTCCGACCTCGGCCGGGAAGGCTCCGACGGCCCCGACGAGGTCAGCCGGGCGCCGTTCGACGAGGACTGATCGCCCCGGCGGCCGGTACCCGGGGCCGTGCCGGCCGCCTGCACCCCGTTCAATCTCATCTCCCGCCGGGCGGTGGGCCCCGTCACCGCCCGACGGCCGGAGAACGACCATGACCAGTCCCGGGTCCCGCACCGGCGGACTCCGCCCGCCCCGGGCCGTCGTCACCGGCGGCGCCGGCTTCCTCGGCTCCCACCTGTGCACGGCCCTGGTGGAGCACGGCTACCGGGTCATCTGCCTCGACGACTTCTGCACCGGTTCGGCCGGCAACGTCGCCCACCTGGTCGGCCGGAGCGGCTTCGAGCTGCGCCGCCTCGACGTGTCCGAACCCTTCACGCTGACCGGCCCGGTGGACCTGGTGTGCCACCTGGCCTCCCCCGCCTCGCCCGCGGACTACCTCCGGCTCCCCCTGCACACCCTGGACACGGGCAGCCTCGGCACCCGCAACGCGCTGGCGGTGGCCCGCGCGCACGGTGCCCGATTCCTGCTCACCTCGACCTCCGAGGTGTACGGGGACCCGAAGCAGCACCCGCAGACCGAACGCTACTGGGGCAACGTCAACCCGGTCGGACCGCGCAGCGTGTACGACGAGGCCAAGCGCTTCGCGGAGGCCCTGACCACGCCGGCCTTCCTCGCCGTCGGCGGCTTCCACCCGCTGCTGCACTTCGGTGGCGCGTCCACGAGCCGGTGGCCCGCCACGCCCTGCTCTCCGCGCTGGCCCGGCTTCCCGCCGCCGTCCGGCAGCGCCGGCCCGTGCCCGAGCGGGTGGAACGAGCCGCCCGACTGATGGAGGGTGGCGCCGCGCCCACACCACCCGACCGCGCCGAACCGGCGGTCACCGTCGTCGTGATCACCCACAACCGCCGCCGGGAACTCCTGCACACCCTCGACCGGCTCGCGGAACTGCCCGAACGCCCGCCCGTCATCGTGGTCGACAACGGCTCCACCGACGGCACCGCCCGGGCAGTGGCCCGCCATCCCGGAGGTGCCCGGCTGCTCCGGGCCGGGCGCAACGCCGGCGCCTGCGGCCGCAACCTGGCGGCCCGCGAGGTCCGCACCCGCTACCTCGCCTTCTGCGACGACGACACGTGGTGGGAGCCGGGCTCCCTGGCCGGGGCCGCCCGGCTGTTGGACGCCCACCCGCCGGTGGCGGCGGTCACCGCCCGCATCGTCGTCCACGACCCGGCCCGGCCCGGCGAGCCGCCCCACGAGGACCCGGTGGTCACCGAGCTGCGGTTCTCCCCGGTGCCCCGGCCGGACTGGCTGGCCGGACCGGCCCTCGGCTCCTTCCTCGCCGGGGCGACCGTGCTGCGCACCGGGCTCTTCCGTGCCGCCGGCGGCTTCTCGCCCCGCCTGTGGCTGGGAGGTGAGGAGGAGCTGCTGGCCGCGGACCTGGTGACGGCCGGTCACTGACTGCTGTACGCCGAGGAGCTGACCGTCCACCACCGGCCGTCGCCGGCCCGCGACGCGACGGTTCGCAGGCGCCTCGGCATCCGCAACACCCTGTGGTTCACCTGGTTGCGGCGGCCGGTGTGGCCCGCACTGCGCCGCACGGCGTTCCTGGCCCGGAACGTGCCGCGGGACGCGACCTCCGCACGGGCCTTCGGCGAGGCCGCGGCCGGCCTGCCCTGGGTGGTGCGGGAGCGGCGCCGCGTGCCCCCCAGGGTCGAGCGGGCACTGCACGTGCTGGACGCGCCGCAGCGCGGCTCGCGGGCGCGCCGCTACGTCGGGTGACCGGCGGGACCGGCGGCCGTCCGGGGCGTCGGTCCCCCGGCCGCGTGGCGTCCCCGACCGCGCGGAGTCGCCGGTCGCGCGAAGTCCCCGACCGCGCGGGATCGCCGGTCGCGCGGGTCCGTCCGGCGGCCACGCTCATGGGCGGGCGGGCCCGGCCGGCCTGGTACGGCGCCGGCGCTCACGGGGCACCCGGTCGGACGGGCGGCCGGGCCGGCGGGTGTGACCGGGCCCGGTGGGGGTAGCCGCACCACACCGGCGGACGGCCGTGTCCGCCCCCACCCCCTGGAGGCAGCCGTGACCGCCAGACGTCGGTCCTGGGCCGTGGCGATGGCCAACCGTTCGCACGATCCGGCCGAACACCGGGACCAACGGACCGACCGGGCGCACCGCGCCGGGGACGGCGGCGAGGCCGCGCCGCCGGGCCGAGGGCCGTCCACCGCGGACGCTCCGGCGGCGGGCCGGGACCGGGAGGACGGCGACGAACCCGAGCCGCCCGCCGCGGACCGGGCCGCACCGTGAGGGCGGGGCCGTGACGGCCGGGTGAGCCCTACGGCCCGTACGGCGTTAGCCGTTTCGCGTGCTCTGGCCGGGGCAGACACGACGGCGCAGGCAACGGCCGACGTCGTGGAGGACCCTCATGAGCCAGAAGATCAGGGACATCATGACCAGCAGCCCGGTCACGGTCCCGGAGCAGACCTCGGTGCACGACGCGGCACGCCGGATGCGCGATGCCGACATCGGCGATGTCCTCGTGATGGACGACGGCCGGATGTGCGGCATGATCACCGACCGCGACCTCGTCGTGCGGGCACTCGCCGAGGGCCTGGACCCGGACTGGACGCCGGTGGGCGACATCTGCAGCACCGAGCTGATCAGCGTGGGCCCGGACGACGACGTCGGGCACGCCGTCGACCTGATGCGCCACCACGCGCTGCGCCGGCTGCCGGTGATGGACGACGGGCGCCCGGTGGGCGTGGTCTCGCTCGGCGACCTCGCCATGGACCGGGATCCGCGGTCGGCGCTGGCCGACATCAGCTCCGCCGAACCCAACAGCTGATGACCGAACCCAACAGCTGAGGACCGGCCCCGGCAGCTGAGGACCGGCCCCGACCTCCGTGCAGGCCCGTCGGACGCTACGCCGACGGCCCTGCGCCGATGCCCCCGCGCGGGGCCGCCGCTCGCGCGGCCGGGTGTGGGCAGGCAGCCGCACGTGGTCGCCGGTGCCTGTCCGACGCCGCGGCCCCGCGTCCCCGGTCCGGCCCCCACGGGCCACGCCCCGCGCAAGAGGGCCGACCGGGAGACCGCCAGGTCCCACCCCGGTCGTGTGCGCGCGCGTTTGGCGGCGGCCCGGACGGACAGACGCCGCACCCATCAACGAGGAGGTGCCGGTGATGCGCCACGGGAACGCCCTGGCCGGGCCGAGGGACCCGGCCTCCGGGCCGGTGAACGGCGGGCCCCGGCCCGGACCCGCCGGCGGTCCCCGGGCGGCGGCACGACGGGCCGGCCGTGAGGTGGGCGGGGAGGTGCGCGCGGTGGCGACGGGCGGTCCCCCGGCCTGGCTGGTCGACTGCCCCGAGGGGCTGGGCCCGGTACGGCTGACGAGGAACAGCCCGCACGGCCCGCACGGGCACCCGGTCTACCGGGATGCCGCCGGTCGGCTCCGCGCGGAGGTGGCCGCCTGCGGTCTGGTGTTCATGATCGTGGTCGACGGCGGGCAGCCCTACCTGCTGGCCCACGTGGACGGGCTGGTGGTGCTCACCGCTCCGGACGGGCGGCACACCGGCGACCTCTCCGTGTACGCGGAGGCCGTGAACGGCGACCGGCGCGTCCGCGCATGGAGTCCCGGTTCCCGGGCAGGCGCCGCAACGGGCGGACGGCACCGCCCCCGGAACGGGAGGAGTGCGGGCCGCGGGCACCGATGACGAGAGGCGTGCCACCGCCGAGAAGGCCCGGGGCGAGGTCGAGGAAGTTGCCGTCCGAGCGACGGGGGACCGTGCGATCGAGGTGAAGGGCCGGCGCGAAGGGGTGAGGAACGACGCCGGGCAGGCGATGGAGAAGATCAAGGACGCGGACGGGCACCCACCCGTGGCCCGGAGGCCGTCCTCGGGCGGTCACCGGTCCGGGGCCCCGCCGTCCTGGAGGAGGCGAGAGGCATGAGCGAGCAGGACGACCGGGCCCGGGAGGAGCCCGCGGTCCGGGTGGAGACGCCCGAGTCCCGGATGACCGGGGAGGGTGGGCCTCCCCCCGAGCACGAGGAGGAGAAGGGGCCGCAGGACGGCCCCGAGTACGCGGTGACCGAACCCGCGCACGAAGTGCCCCCGCAGGAGCCACCGGACTGAGCCGCGGGAAGCCGCGTGGTGCCGGTTCGCCCCGGGGCCCGCTCCTTCGGGTGGGCCCGGTCCGCGGGCGCCGCGTGGCACGGGATGCCGACCCGCGCTCACGCCCCGTCGTCGCCGGCGGCGAGGACGGCGCGGGCGGCGGTGAAGAGCCGTTCGCAGCGCCGGGCCATGGCGTCGGGTGACTCGTCGGGGTGGTTGATCCACCAGCGGACCAGCGCGGTGCACAGGCCGCGCCATGCGTGCTTGAGCGCGTCGGCGTCCAAGGCGTCGGCGGCCGGCGCGTCGGCGTCCAGCGCGTCGCCGTCCAGGGATGCGGCGTTGAGCGGGCCCGTTGGGCCGGCCGCGTGCAGCAGGTCGGCGGTGCCGAGTGCGGCGAGGTCGTCGATGGCGTCGCGGTAGTGCGCCGCGCGCCGGGCGGCCTCGCTGTCGGCCGGCAGCGTGGTGTCGTAGAGGACGAACCACGCCTCGCGCTGTCCGTCGAGGGCGGTGAACAGCGCGTGCAACACGCGCAGGGGGGTGGACGGGGCACCGGCGCCGGGTTCGGCCATCGCCGTGCGGATGGCGTCCAGCAGCCGGTCGCCGACCGGGTCCAGGCAGGCGCGGTAGAGGTCCTGCTTGCTGCCGAAGTAGTGGTGCAGCAGCGGCTTGGTGACGCCGACCCGGCCGGCGATGGCGGCCATCGTGGTGGCCTCGAAGCCGTGGCGGCCGAACTCCGCGGTGGCCGCGGCCAGGACCTGTCGTTCGCGGTCGGCCCTCGGCACGCCCTTGGTGCCGGCTCTGGAGTGAAGCGTTGCCATGGGAACGGATCTTACCCTACGGTAATTTACCGCTGGGTCAATGACACCGACCTCCCTGGAGCGCACCCGTGTCCGCCACCGCGACCGATCACCCCGGCACGTCCCGCCCCCGCTCCTGGTGGGGCTGGGGCTACGCCGACAACCACCCCGACGACGCCGAGTGCACCGCCCTGGGCGCCCTGCTGCCGGGCACCCTGGCCCGTCCGCTGCCGATACCGCGGGTGGCCGACCTGGCCATCGGCCGCCCCGGCGTGACTCCCCCGCCGGCCCTCGCCCACCTGGTCAGCGCCGACCCGCGGTCGCGCGCCGCCCACGCCATGGGCAAGGCCTACCGCGACGTCATCCGGGCCCTGCGCGGCCGTCCCGGCCGGATCCCCGACCTGGTCGCCCGCCCGACGGACGACCAGGAGGTGGCCGACCTGCTGGACTGGGCCGGCGAGCACGGCGTGGCCGTCATCCCCTTCGGCGGCGGCTCCTCGGTGGTCGGCGGGGTGGAGTACCGCGGCGACGCCCACCGCGCCGTGCTGTCACTCGACCTGACCTCGATGGACCGGGTCATGGAGATCGACACCGCCAGCCGCTCGGCCCGCATCCAGGCCGGCGCCCTCGGCCCCGTGCTGGAGGAACAGTTGCGGCCCCACGGCCTGACCCTGCGCCACTTCCCGCAGAGCTTCGAGTTCTCCACCCTGGGCGGCTGGCTGGCCACCGGCGCGGGTGGCCACTACGCCACCGGCCGCACCCGCATCGACGACTTCGCGCAGTCCCTGCGCGTGGTCACGCCCGCCGGGGCCGGTACCTCCTGGCGCCTGCCGGCCTCCGGCGCCGGGCCCTCGCCCGACCGCTTCTTCCTCGGCTCCGAGGGCGCGCTCGGCGTCATCACCGAGGCGTGGATGCGCCTGCAGGAGCGCCCCCGGCACAAGGCCTCGACGTCGGTGGCCTTCGCCGACTTCGGCCGCGCGCTGGACGCGGTGCGTGCCGTCGCCCAGTCCGATCTCGCCCCGGCCAACTGCCGCCTGCTCGACCCGGGCGAGGCGCTGCTGTCCGGCGCCGCGCACGACGGGTCGGCCGTGCTGGTCCTGGGCTTCGAATCCGCCACCGCCCCGGTCGAGGACCGGCTCGCGGCCGCCGTCGAGCTGGCCCGCGACCACGGCGGCCGCAGCGGCCACGGCGCCTCGCCCGCGGCGGACCGCGCCGCCCCGGCCGGCGCGGCCGACGCCGCCGTGCACGCCTGGCGTTCGGCGTTCCTGCGGATGCCCTACCTGCGCGACGGCCTGGCCCGGATGGGCGCCGTCGTCGACACCTTCGAAACCGCCACCACCTGGGACCGGCTCCCGGCCCTGATCGACGCCGTCCGCACCGAGGTCGGGGCCGCCGCGCTGAAGGCGACCGGGCACCCGGCCACCCTCAACTGCCGCCTCACCCACGTGTACCCCGACGGCGCCGCCCCCTACTTCACCGTGGCCGTCGCGGGCCGCCCCGGGGGCGAACTCGCGGTCTGGGACGAGATCAAGGCCGCCGCGACCGACGTCCTGCACCGCCACCGCGCCACCGTCACCCACCACCACGCCGTCGGCCGCGACCACCGGCCCGGCTACGACCGGCAGCGCCCCGAGCCCTTCGCACTGGCCCTGCGCGCCGCCAAGGACGCCCTCGATCCCCACCGGATCCTCAACCCCGGCGTCCTGCTCGACTGACCGGCCCGCGGCTCGCAGAAGGCGGCAGCGGACGGGCGGCGGCGAGGCGGACGGCGGCGGCCGCCGCCGTCCGGCGGGTCGACGGGGCCGGCCGGACCGCCCGCCCCGGCTCAGGCGACCGTCAGGACGATCTTGCCGGTGGTGCGGCCCCGCTCGCCGATCTCGTGCGCCTCCGCCGCCTGCGCCAGCGGCAGGACCGTCTCCACCACGGGCTTCAGCGCGCCCCGCTCCACCAGGGCGGCGATCTCCCGCAGCCCCAGGTGGTCCGGCTCGACCAGGACCCACGTGGCCCGCACCCCGTCCTGGGCGGCGGGAACGTCGTCCGGCCCGGGCAGGGTGATCAGCCGGCCGCCGGCTCGGAGCACCTTCAGCGAGCGCTCGGCCGTCTCACCGCCGAGCCCGTCCAGCACCACGTCGACATCGGAGACGACGTCCTCGAACCGCACGGCCCGGTAGTCGACCACCTCGTCCGCGCCCAGCTCCCGCAGCAGGTCGTGCTTGCCGGCGCTGGCCGTGCCGATGACGTGGGCGCCGCGGGCCTTGGCGATCTGCACCGCGAGGTGGCCGACCCCGCCGGCGGCCGCGTGCACCAGCACGCGCTCCCCGGGACGCACGTCGGCCGCGTCCACCAGGGCCTGCCAGGCGGTCAGCGCGGCCAGCGGCAGCGCCGCCGCCTCGACGTGCGACAGGTTCGCGGGCTTCGGGGCGAGGTGCCGGGCCGGCGCCACCACGTACTCGGCGTAGCCGCCCGCCTGGCGCGGGAACAGCGGCATCCCGAAGACCTCGTCGCCGGGGCGGTACAGCCCCACGCCGGGCCCGACGGCCTCGACCGTGCCGGACACGTCCCAGCCGACCACCGGCACCGTGCCCCACTCGACAAGGGCGCCGGACGCCCGGGTCTTCCAGTCCACCGGGTTCACTCCGGCCGCGTGCACGCGCACCAGGACCTCGTTCAGTCGCGGTTCGGGGCGCTCCACCTCGCGCTCGACCAGGTTCTCGGGCCCGCCCCACTGCTCCACGACCACCGCTCGCATGCTGTCCGACCTCGCCATTCGTCCGATCCGTTCGCTCCGTGCGTCGCCGGGCTCCCCGGCGACGCGGTCCACGATCCGGCATCCCCGGCCGCCGCGGTGTTGGCCGTCCGGCCACTATGTGACAGGATCTGGCCATGGACGGAACGCGGGCGAACGGACCGGAGAGCGAGCGGGAGCGGGCGGGCGGGGCACCGCCCCGGCGGCACCGGATCGCCGTGCTCGCCCTGCCCGGGGTGCCGCCGTTCGAGCTGGGGATCCCCTCCCGCGTCTTCGGCAGCGCGGAGGACGCCGAGGGCCGCCCGCTCTACGAGGTCACCGTCTGCACCGCGGACGGCGCCCCCGTCCTCAGCGACGCCGGCTTCACCGTGCAGCCGGCCGCCGGCCCCGAGGCGCTCGCCGCCGCGGACACCGTGATCGTGCCGCCCACCCACGCGATGCCCGAACTGGGCCGCGGCGGGCCGCTGCCCGCCGAGGTCGGCGCGGCCATCGCCGGCATCCGGCCCGGCACCCGACTGGTGTCCATCTGCACCGGCTCCTACGTACTCGCCGCCGCCGGACTGCTCGACGACCGGCCGGCCACCACCCACTGGAACCTGGCACCCGAGTTCCGCCGGGCCTACCCCCGGGTCAAGCTCGACGAGGACGTCCTCTTCGTCGACGACGGCGACGTGCTCACCTCCGCCGGCGTGGCCGCCGGCGTCGACCTGTGCCTGCACATGATCCGCCGCGACCACGGCGCGGCCGTCGCCAACCGGGCCGCCCGCATGTGCGTGGTCCCGCCCTGGCGGGACGGCGGGCAGGCGCAGTACATCGACCGCCCGGTCCCCGAGCCCACCGTCGCCAGCACCACCGCCACCCGCGCCTGGGCCCTGGAGCGCCTCGGCGAACCGCTGCCGCTCACCCGGCTCGCCGAGCACGCCCGGATGAGCCTGCGCTCCTTCACCCGGCGGTTCCGCGACGAGGCCGGCATGACCCCGGTGCAGTGGCTCACGGCACAACGCCTGGAAATGGCCAAGCAGTTGCTGGAGACCACCGACCTGTCGATCGACCTGGTCGCCCACCGGGCGGGATTCGGCTCCGGGAACTCCCTGCGCTCGCACATGCGAACGGCCTTCGGCGTCTCACCCGCCGCCTACCGCCGCACCTTCAGCCCCCAGGACGCGGTCAGCGCACCCCGCTGATCCCAGGTCGGACCACCCGCGCGGGCGGGCGCATCCCGCCCCGCCACCGAGGGCGGGCGGGATGCGCGGCGGAGCTCAGGCGCCGTCCGCGTTCAGCCAGTCGCCGGGGAGCGTCTTGCGCAGGTCCGCCAGCGCCTCCGGGGTGCGCGCCCGGGCGTACAGGGGGCCGCCGGCGTCCTCCCGGAGCAGTACCTCGTCCCCGGCGAACCACCGGCTGCCGTGCGGCGCGGCGAACACCGGGTAGTCGGGGAAGGGCAGTTGGACGTACTGCTGCTCGACCGTGCGCAGCGCCGCGTCGTCGAGCGGTTCGAGGAGGTCGCTGCGGTCCGCGGGGGCGTGGAGGGACTCCGAGAGGACGAGTTCGACCAGGGCGACGGAGAGCCGGTCGAGCCAGGGCTGCCAGTCGCCGCCGCGCGAGTACAGCACGGCCGGGTCGGGCCGGTGCAGTTCGTCGAGGCCGACGCCCCAGGCGGCGGCGTCCTGGTTCCCGTGGCGGAGGACCAGCACGCGGCCGTCCTCGTCGAGGTGGAGCGCGGCCGGGCCGAGCAGCGCGTGGTGCTGGGCCGTGAGGTCGGAGCGGCGCCCGAACAGCCCGTAGGCCTCGCGCAGCGCCGCGGGCAGCCGGAGGCCGAGCCGCTCCTCGGCGGCGGCCAGGTCGGCCTCCGTCCAGCCGTCGCCGTCCCCGAGCGGAACGGCCCAGTGCTCCGCGAAGTCCTGCACGAACCACCAGGCCGCGGCGCGGTCCTCGAGACCGGCCGCAACGCCTTCGACGAGATCGAACCTCTGTGTCATACCCCGGACCCTACCGGGCCCGGCCGCTCTCCCGGGACGGGCCGGAAACGGGACGACGGCCCGTCAGCCGGTCTGGCAGTCTGGGCGGATGATGGACAACGAGGAGTGGGTGAGGATCTTCACCGTCGAGAACGCGCCCGGCCTGCCGCACCCGAGGATCGCCCTCGCCGTTTGACTGCGCGACCGCGGGATCGACTGGTGGCCGCTCGACGCACGGGACGTCCGCTTCGACCTGGTCTGCGGGCGCGACCCCGCGCTGGGCCGCTGGCGCGGCTTCACCACCGCGTCGGTCCGGGCCGGGGCCCTGCGCCCGCTGGGCCTGCACCCGGACCAGCCGACCGCCCGGGCCCGTGCGCCGCTCGCCCCCGACTGGTGGGGTTCCTGGACGCGCGGCCGGAAGGCGCTGGTCCCGCGCGCGGAAGTCGCGAAGGCCCGGCTCCTGTGGACGGACGCCGCCGGAAGCGGCGACGGGGGCGGAGAGGACCGCTCGTGAGGCCCACTCCACGCCGTAAAGGCAATGATCCTGCGTTAGTCTGGGCCCATGACCGAGAGAGCAGGCGCGCGCCCCGGGGGCCGGAGCGCGCGCGTCCAGGAGGCCGTCCACCAGGCGGTGCGCGAACTGGAGGCGGAGGGCGGGCGCGGGGCGGTCTCCGTGCCCGCGATCGCCGCCCGGGCCGGCGTGACGCCGTCGACGATCTACCGCCGCTGGGGGGACCTCGCGAGCCTGCTGGCCGATGTCGCGGTGGAACGGCTGCGGCCGGACGGGCCGCCCGCGGACCACGGCGGACTGCGCGCCGACCTCGAAGCCTGGGCGGAGCAGTTCGCGGAGGAGATGGGCTCCCCGGCGGGCCGCCGGTACCTGCGGGACGCGGTGGCCGGGGCGGAGCCGGACGGCGCGGCCGGCCGCTGCTCGGACCACGCGGCCGAACAGCTGCGGGCGATCGGGGTCCGCGCGGCCGGTCGGGGCGAGGCGGTCCCGGGCGTGGAGACGCTGCTGGACGCGGTGGTGGCACCGCTGGTGTACCGGATCCTGTTCCGCCCGGACGGACTCTCGGCGGACTACGCGCGGTCGCTGGTCCGGGCGGCACTGAAGGACTGACGACGCCACTAAAGCTCAATATTTGCGAGACCGGCGGGCGCCGTGGCAGAGTCGCTAACGCAAAGATGGCGCGTTAGCGATCCCTGGACGAGATTCTGCCTGCCCCGGACACCCCGCCGCTCGGCACGCACTTCCCCCAGCCGACCGGTGGCCTCGTCCGCCGCGACGGCACCGGCCGCTACCGCCTGCGCCCCGAGCCCGGCACCCCCACCCCGCCGGCACCCCGACCGGGCCGGGCCCGGCAGACCGGTGACGACCGGATCTCCTGAACGCCGGCCTCCCGGCACTCAGGAGCCGCAGAGCCGCTTGAGCTGGGCACTGTCCGCGTTGATGTCCGCGATCACCTGGTTGGGGTCCGCGCCGACCATGCCGGTCAGCCGGAAGCTCAGTTCCTGGAACTCGGCGGACAGCCGGTTGATCGTCGAGCCGACCGCTCCCTGCGCGTCGAGGGCAGCGCCCATCAGGTCCTGGCGGGCCTGGCTCGCCGCGGCCGCCTGGCTGCCGCGGGTCGTCCCGGCGTTCCTGCGGTACGCGGCCAGTCCCGCCTCCGCGCGGTCGCAACCGCCGGGCCGGATCGTCGGCAACGGCGGCTCGGGCGACGGTACCGCCGGCCGGGTGGAGACCGGCTCGGCCGTGAGGCTCGGGCTCGGTGACCGGACGGGGTCCGAGGTGGGCGACCCGGGCGGTGAGCCGGCGGGCGGCGACGTGACGGGCGGCGGCTCGGGCGCCGGGGTGCCGGTGCTGGTGGGCGTCACCGGGCCCGGCGGCAGCGGGGCCGCGCCGGTGACCACCGGGGTGACCGCGGACTGCTCCGGCGGCACCAGATAGGCGACCAGCGCCACCACGGCCGCCACCGCACCCGCCAGCGCCCCCACCGCCCCCCAGTCCGGACGCGGGACACGTCCACCGCCCGGCGCCGAGGAGGACCGCTCCGGCGGCGGTGTCGATCGACTGTCCGTCATGCCCTCATCGTGCTGCGCCCGCCGGACCCCCGTCCAGCGCCGCACCCGCTGACCTTCCTGAACACCGGTCCACCGATCGACCGGCCCCGGCACGGCCGCCCGGGAAGCGCGCAGCACGTGGGCATCGCCTCGCCCCCGCAACCCTGGAACCGCCGCGCGCCCCGTCCGCAACGGCTGTGAGCACCCGTCACACCAGCCCCGTGACCAGTGGTTTCGCGAACTGGGAAAGGACTTCGGCGTCCACCGACCGTCCGGAGCGGGCCGGCGGGCGCCGTCAGCCGCCGCTCGGAGGCTTGGGGAGTGCGCGGTGGGCGTACCAGGCCGCACGGGCCTGGGCGCGGGTGCCGGTCGGGTTCCGCCCGTGCCAGGCGCTGGTGAAGCGGTTGAACTCGAACTGCTCCGCGATCTCGCGGGGCAGGGCCGCGTCCGGGCGGGTGGCGTGCCAGTGGGCGACCGCGTCCGCCAGGGTCCGGCCGGGATTCCGGGCGATGAAATCGCGCATGAAGGCGTCGAAGTGGAAGCCGGGGCCGATCGCCTCGACGAAGTACCTGCGCAGGACTTGGCTGCACCGCTGTCCGGGCGGGATCACGGTGTCGCCGTCGACGGGCTCGGCCAACTGCGCGCCCGCCGGGCGGCGGGCCGGGGCGGCCGGCAGCGGCCGGCCGTCGAGGGCCGCGGCGAGCCGGGCCGTGAGCGCCGTCTTGCCGCCGTGCCGCGCGACGCCCATCGTGCGGGCGAGCCCGGTGAGCTCGTCCAGCGTCCAGTACCAGCGCAGCAGCTCGGCACCGGTGAGGTCGGCCGTCAGCGGCGGTCTGGACTCGGCGGCCGTCGCACCGGCGTTCCCGTTCTCGTTCATGGCCGTCATTCTGCCGGGCCGCGCCCGCCCGTCCGCCACGGGTTCGGCGGTGGGCCGCCGCACGTCACCGCCGGCGTGACGACGCGGTCAGGCCGGCTGCCACAGCTCGATCCGGTTGCCCTCGGGATCGGTGACCCAGCCGAACCGCCCGACCCCCTCCATGTCCTGCGGCTCCCCGGCCACGTCCGCCCCCTTGGCACGCAGCTGCGCGAGCATCGCGTCCAGGTCGCGGACCCGGAAGTTGAGCATGGTCTGCTGGGAGCGGGAGCCGAAGTAGTCGGTCCCGGACTCGAACGCCGCGAACACCGTCGGCCCGGCTTCCTGACGCCACAGGCCGTGCTCGTCGGCGTCCAGCCCCACGCAGTCGCGGTACCAGGCACTCAGCGCCGCGGGGTCGGCGGCCCGCAGGAAGTACCCACCGATTCCAAGCACACGTTCCATGCCGCCATCCTGCCAGGACGCCGGGCGGCCGGCCCGGAACACGTCGGCACGCCGCTGCCGGACCAGCCGGCCCGCTCTCCCCGTGCCTGCCCGCCGGACGAGCACTCCGGGGCAGCCGCACGGCGCGACGGCGTGGCCCGACCTGGGCGCGGAGGCGGCGTCAGTGCCCCAACGCCGCCTTGGCGGCCACGATCACCAGGCCGAGCAGCAGGTTGGCGAAACCCTCGCCGATCGCCATCCGGCGGGACGCCCCGGCCCGTACCGCCCCGAGGGTCGCCCACGCGACCTGCTGGGCCACCGCGACGGAGAGGGCGAGCCAGGCCGTACCGGCCAGGTCGAGGCCGAGGAGCGGGCTGACCGCCACCGCCACCGCGGGCAGTACGGCGGCCTCCACGATGGACCACTCGTGCCGGGCGACCCGCCGTACCTCCCGGCGGTCGACGGGCCTGCCGACCACCCGCTCGCCCGCGACCAGCGCGTAGACGTGCGCCGCCCAGAACACCACGCCCGTGACCAGCAGGAGTCCGATCAGCTGGAGCCGGGGGAAGTTGCCCGAGGCGCCCGCGGTGGCCACCACGGAGGCCGCGAGGAGCGAGCCGTACACGGCGCCCGCGTAGTCCGTCCGGCCGGGGCGGAGCCGCGCGCGCCCGGGCTGCGTCGGGGCTGGAGAACTCGTCACCCGGCACAACATAAGGGCCGAGAACCGAAACTCCGGTGAACGACGCCGATCTGACGGGTGGTGCGGCGTGCGTCCTCAGCCGGTCGCGGCGCCGCGGTCCTCGACGAACCGCTTGAAGCGGCGCAGGTCGCCGCGCACCTGGCGGTCGAGCACGCCCAGCTTGTCGGCGGCCTTCTCGGCCAGGCCGGTGGGCGTGAAGACCATGGTCATCCGCACCCGGGTCCGGCCCGCGCCCAGCTGCTCGAAGTCGACCGTGCCGGTGTGCTTCACGCTCTCGCCGGTGGTCCGCCAGGCGACCCGTTCCTCGGGCACCCGCTCGACGATCTCGGTATCGAACTCCCGGGCCAGCCCGGCGATCTTCGTCCGCCAGTGGGCGTGGCGGTCGTCCAGCTGCCTGACCTCCTCCACGCCCTCCATGAACCGCGGGAACTCCTCGAAGGTCGCCCAGTGGTCATAGACGACGCGGACCGGCACGTCCACGTCGATCGACTCCTCCACCGTGCTCATCGCCGCACCTCCACCTTCAGGCTGGCCCCTCCGCCGGGCGACGGCAACCGGCGCCCCCGGCCGAACCTCAGCGCCGCACGCCGTCGATCGCGAGCCGCAACTGGCGGGGCCCGCGCAGCACCGCGTTGGTGCGGTACGGCGGCGGGTCCTCGACCAGCCGCGGCCGCTCCAGCCGGCGGGCGAGCTCGGCCAGCGCCAGCTGGGCCTCCAGCCGGGCGAGCGGCGCGCCGAAGCAGCTGTGGATGCCGCTGCCCAGGCCCAGGTGCTGGACGTCCACGCGGTCGGGGTCGAAGCGGTCCGGGTCCGCGAAGCGCTTCGGGTCGCGGTTGGCGGAGGCCAGCATCAGCCAGAGCGGGGCCCCCTTGGGGATGGTCGTGCCGGCGACCTCGATGTCGGTGATCGGCGTGCGGCTGGGCACCATCTGCACCGGCGGCTCGTACCGCAGCAGCTCCTCCACCAGCGGCACCGCCAGCCGCGCGTCGGCGCGCAGCCGCTCCAGCACCTCCGGGTGGCGCAGCAGGGTGAGCATGCCGTTGGTGATCAGGTTGACCGTCGTCTCGTGGCCGGCGATGAGCAGCAGCGCGGCGGTGCTGAGCACCTCCATGCCGCTCATCCGGCCCTCGGGGCCGTCGCCGGTGGAGAGTTGGGAGAGCATGTCGTCGCCGGGCGACTTGCGGCGCTCCTCGATCAGGCCGTTCAGGTAGAGGCCGAGCTCGATGCGGGCCTGCTGGGCGGTGCGGTCGCGTTCGGCGACGTCCTGGCCGGGCTGCGGGTCGAGGGTGGCGACGAGGGTGTCGGCCCAGCCGTGGAAGCGGCTCTCGTCCTCGCGGGGCACGCCCAGCAGGCGGCAGATCACGGTCACCGGGAACGGGTAGGAGAACCGCTCGACCAGGTCGATCTCGTCGCCGTCCAGGGCGTCGATCAGGTCGGTGACGATGGTCTTCAGTTCGCCGCGCATGCCGTCGACGCGGTGGGGGCTGTGCGGCGGGCCGAACGGGCGGTTGGTGATGGCCCGCAGCCGGTCGTGCTCGGGCGGGTCCAGGCGCAGGAAGTTCGGCGGCAGCGTCCCGCCGTCGTCGCCGTCCTCCTGCCCGGGCAGCGCCGTGGTCGCCGTCCGGTTGCGGCGCTCGGAGCTGATCCGCGGATCGTGCAGCAGCGCGAGCACCTCGTGGTAGCCGCCGATCACGTACGGGCCGGTCTCGTCGTGGTGGACCGGCTTCTCGCGCAGCCGCGCGTACAGCGGGTACGGGTCGTGGCGGTTGGAGTAGTCGGTGATCTGCTGCAGCAGTGTGAGGTCGCTCATCGGGGGTCCTCGGGTTCGTGGGGCACCACGCGCGTCGTGCGGCGCGGCGGGCACGGGACGGCCCGCGGCGCGTCCGCCGCCGACGCGGGGCCGGCGGCGGAAGGGCGGGCGCGGAAGGGCGGGCGCGGAAGGGCGGGCGCCGGTCAGGCCCGGCCGGGGGTGAAGGCCACGGTCCGGTCCGCCGGGGAGTAGCCGCTGACGGTGACGGTCGGGCCGTGCGTGGGCACGGACGGGTCGGGGAAGCCGGCCGGGCGCGGCCCCACGCCCTCCTTGGGCCGGTCCATGGTCGGGAACGTCGGCGGGAAGGGCGCGGTCTTCTTGATCAGGTCCTCGTAGAACGGGAGCCAGCGGCCGTGGTCGAAGGTGACCGCGCCGATCACCCGTCCCTGGTGCCCGTACACGGCGGTGAAGCGGCGTCCGCTGAGGGAACCCTGGGTGACCATGATCTCCTCGCCCATCGACGGCACCCCGACCGACTTGATGTTCACCCCGAACTGGGACGACCAGAAGGCCGGCACCCACAGGTGCGGCAACCGGTCGTGGGCGGGGCTGATCATGTTGTGCGCGGCGATCCGCGCCTGTTCGACGGCGTTGCCCCAGTGCTCCAGGGAGAGGAACTGGTAGCCGAACAACGGGTGCGGGGCGCGCGCCACGTCCCCGGCGACGAACACGTCGTCGGTGACGATGCCGCGCACGTCGAAGGCCCGGCAGCCGGCGTCGCAGGCGATGCCGCGCGGGCCGGCGCCCAGCCCGGACCCGGCGAGCCAGTCGGTGTTGCGGATCGCGCCGAGCGAGACGATCACGACGTCGGCGTCGACCGTCGTGCCGTCCGACAGGGCCACCGAGCGGACCCGGCCCGCGGCGTCGCCCTGCAGGGCGGTGACGGTGACCGAGCACCGCAGGTCGACCCCGGCGTCGAGGTGCATCTGCGAGGCCACCTCGCCGATCACTCCGCCCAGCGCGCCCACCAGCGGCGCGGACCCGCGCTCGGCGACGGTGACGGCCAGGCCGCGCTCCCGGCACGCGGAGGCGATCTCCGAACCGGTGAACCCGGCCCCGATCACCAGCACCCGGCGCGGCCCCGCCGCCAGCCGGCGTTCCAGCGCGGCGGAGTCGTCGCGGCCGCGCAGCACGAACACGCCGTCCAGGGCGGCCTCGGCGGCGTGCGGCCAGGGGCGGGACCGCACCCCGGTCGTGATCAGCAGCCGGTCGTACTCGACCTCGTCGCCGTCGGCCAGCTTGACCCGGCGCGCGGCCATGTCCAGCCCGGTCGCCGCGTTGCCGAGCCGCCAGTGCGCGTCCAGGTCACGCCGTCCGGGCAGCGCGGTGTGCTCGGCGGGCGCCATGCCCAGCAGCACCTGCTTCGACAGCGGCGGCCGGTCGTACGGGCCGTAGGGCTCGTCGCCGACCAGCGTGAGCGAACCCGTGAAGCCCTCCTCCCGCAGGGTCTCCGCCGCCCTCAGCCCGGCGAGGGAGGCGCCCACGATCACGATGCGTCCCTCGCGCCGGAACTGGTCCAGCCAGCCGTCGCCGTTCACCGCCGACCACCTCCGTGGCCGTCGCCCCGCGCCCCGCCGGCTCCGCCGCCGCCGGGGGGCGCGGCACCCTGCCCCTCGTCGCCGTCGTCCACGAGGATCGCCTGCACCGGGCACGCCGCGACGGCCCGCGCGAGGCGCTCCCGCTGCTCGGTCCCGGCGCGCGGGGCGTAGAGCAGCGCCTCGTCCCCGTGCATCCTGAAGACTTCGGGCGCGAGGAACGCGCACTGCGCGTACCCCTGGCAACGATTGAGATCAACGACCACCCTCACGGGGCACCACCCTCACGACACGCGGGTCAACGTCCCGGCCAGCCTCCGCCACCCCGGCTGCCCACGCCCGCTGGGAGACCCCCATCGAGTGACCCGGCCGGGCACGGTCTCCGGTCGCCGGCGCGCGGTGGCCCGGTGGTGTCCAGTGGCGCGGCCCGAGCCGGGTGGCGCGGTGGTGCCGGCGCCGCCCCGGGAGGCGGCGCCGGGTCACCGGGCGTGCTGGCTGTCGCCGGCGCGGGCGGCGGCCACGTGCCCCAGCAGGAGCATCGCGTCGTGGTCCGGGCTGCCCGGTTCGGCCTGGTAGACGATCAGCCGGTGGCCGTCGGTGCGGGCGACCTCGTACGCCTCGTAGCCCAGCGTCATCGTCCCGGTGGCGGGGTGGGTGAAGTGCTTGCGCCCGTTGGTGCGGTTGCGCACCTCGTAGCGCTGCCACAGGGCCGCGAACTCCTCGCTCTTGACGACGAGTTCGCCGACCACCCCGGTGACGTCGGGCGCGTCCGGGTACCGTCCGGCCACCGCGCGCAGATGGGCGACCGTGGCCGCGGCGACGTCCTCCCAGTTCCCGTACAGGCTGCGCGCGGCGGGGTGGAGGAAGGTGTAGCGGGCGGTGTTGCGGCGCTGCCGCGGCCACTGCTCGATGCCGGGCAGCAGGAGTAGACCGCGGGTGTTGGCGGCCAGCAGGTCGTTGGCCCGGCTGAGCACGTACGCGGGACAGGGGTCGACGATGTCCAGCATGCGCAGGACGTCCGGGCGCAGCGTGCGCGACGGCGCCGCCCCGGCCGCCGCGGCGTCCGCGGTGACCGACCGGGGCGCCCTGGCCAGCTCGAAGAGGTGCCGCCGCTCGTCCTCGTCCAGCCGCAGGACCCGGGCGACCGCTTCGAGGACGGCCGTGCCGGGCCGGTGCTGCTTGCCCTGTTCCAGCCGGCGGTAGTACTCGATGCTCACGCCCGCGAGCAGCGCCACCTCCTCCCGGCGCAGGCCCGTGGTGCGCCGGCGTCCGGTGGTCGCCGGCAGGCCCGCCTGCTCGGGCGTGACCCTGGCCCGCCGTATCCGCAGGAACTCTCCCAACCCGGGTGTCTTGTCGATGTCCACGAAGCGATTATGACGATCACCCCGTCACCCGAGAGGGGCCCTGCGAGGGCCCCCCTTCGGCGGGTGTCCCCAAGCGCGGGCCGCCCGAGCAGACTTGGTCCGGACAGCGGCGGACCGCAACGGACGGCCGTCGCGCGGAGCCGGATGAAAGGGCGTCAAGAGATGGCGAACGTGGCAGTGGTGGGGCTGGGCATCATGGGCCGGGGCATGGCCGAGAACCTCCTGAAGCACGGGCACACCGTGACCGTCTGGAACCGCACCCCCGGGCGGGCCGCCGAACTCGCCGACGCGGGAGCCACCGTGGCGGCCACCCCGGCCGAGGCCGCGGCCCGCGCCGACGTGGTCTTCGAGGTGACCGCCGACGACGACTCCTCCCGCGCCGTCTGGCAGGGCCCCGACGGCATCCTGGCCGGCGCGCGCCCGAACGCCGTCCTCATCGCCTCCGCCACCCTGTCGGTCGGCTGGATCGAGGAGCTCGCCGCCCGGTGCGCGCAGCAGGGGGCGGCCTTCTACGACATGCCGCTCACCGGCGGGGCCGCCGCCGCCCGGACGGGGAACCTGGTCCTGCTCGCGGGCGGCGACGCGAGCGGCCTGCCCGCGCTGCGGCCGGTGTTCGACGCGATCGCCCGGGACGTACGGCACTTCGGCCCGGCCGGCGCGGGCACCCGCTTCAAGCTGGTCCTCAACGCGCTGCAGGCCGTGCACCTGGCGGGGTTCGGCGAGGCGCTGCGGCTGGCCGAGGCGGCGGGCCTGGATCCGCACCAGGTCGGCGAGGCCCTGCTCGACCGCCCCGGCGGCGTGGTCACCCGGCTCGCCTGGGACAGCTACCTGACCCCGCCCGAGCCGCTGAACTTCTCGGCCGCGTGGGCCCACAAGGACCTCTCCTACGCGGCCCGCATGGCGGACGGGGCCGGCCAGGACCACCACCCCCTCCTCGACGGCGTCCTGACGCTCTTCTCCGCCGCGCTCGCCGAGGGGCGGGGCGAGGAGGACTGGAGCACGGTGAACCCGACCGCGTCGCGGTGACGGGCCCCGGGCCCGAGGCCCCGGGCGGTACGTCCGGTCGCGGCACGTCCGGTCTCCGTCGCCGGCACGGGCCGTCAGCTCCCCGTGATGTACTACGTGTTCACCCTTCCCACACACCACACACGGATTCGGAGCCCCCCTCCCGATGACTGCCACCTGCCCCGGGTGCGCTGCGGCGGACCAGACCGTCGCCGTGCCACGAGCCCTGACGGACATCGACCGGCCGCTCGACGAGCCGACGCGGGCGTTGTTGTCCCCGCCGCCCGAGCCCGCGGGCATGAGCGGGGCCGCGATCACCCTGTTCATCCTGGCCGGCCTCCTCGGCCTGCTGGGACTGCGCGGGCTGCTCTCCAACACCGGCCGCGCCGGCTCCGACGCCGCCTACCAAGCCGGCTACGCCCTGGGCCCCTTCCTCCTCGCCGCGATCCTGCTGGCCGCCGGATTCATCGTGCACACCGCCTCCCGGCGCCGTCGGCTCAGGACGGCGGCTCCGCACCCGCAGCAGCGCGAGCAGTGGCAGCGGCTCCGCCAGGTGTGGCGGGCGGCCTGGCTGTGCCGACGCTGCCAGGTCGCGTTCCTCCCCAGTGGGTCGATCCGCCCGGACTCCCCCGCCTCGCCCCCGATACCCCTGACCGAGTTCCCGCACTGGATGGCGACGACCGCGGAACGGTCCAACGGCGCGGGCCTGCCCTCGCCCTGATCGCGTCACCGCCAGGAGTGAAGCGACCCCCTCCGACGGGCCCGTCACCCCGGACACCGGCCCGAGACCCTCGGTCCGCCGGCACACTGACGCTCCCACCCCCGTTCGCCGTTCAGCCTCGGCCGGTCAGGACCAGCGGCTGGAACTGCGGCGACTTCGGGGTGACCCCCGCGCCGACGGCGGTCAGCCGGCCGCCGGGAGCGGCGACCACGGCCTGGTAGGAGGCGGTCGGGTAGCCCGGCACGGAGAGGTCGAGCGTCTCCCAGCGGCCGCGGGTGAACCGCAGGCCGAGCGGGCGGTCGTACTCCCCGCTGGCGTCCCAGCCCACCGCGGCCATGCCGCCGGGGACGGCGGTCACGGACCAGAGCTTCCCGGCGACGCCCTCCGGCGCCGCGACGGTCGTCCAGGTGCGGCCGTCGAAGTGGGCGACCAGCGGGTGTCCGCGGTCCTTGTCCGCCAGGACGGCACGGCCCACCACCCACACGTCGTCCCGGCCGCCGGCGGCGACGCTCTGGTACTCGCCGTACAGTCCGGTGAACGGCGGGGCGTCGACGCGCTTCCAGGCGCGGCCGTCGTAGTGCAGCAGGACGGGCTTGTCGTCCGGGTAGGCGGTGTTGCCGACGGCCCAGACGTCGTCCGGCGCGATCTCGGTGACGGCGTTGAGCCACCAGTCACCCTCGATCGCGGGCGTTTCCAGGCGGTGCCACGCGGTGCCGTCCCAGCGCTCGATCAGGCCGGTGGTGCGGGTCACGGTCTCGGGCGGGCCGCCCGGGGTGGGGCTGGGGATCCGGCCGGTGACCACGCTCGCGCCGCCGACCGCCCAGGCCCGGCCCGGCCTCGGGGCGGAGGCGCCCAGGAGGTAGCCGGTGCTGAGCTCCCCGGCGGGCTTTTCGATCTCGGCGCTGCTCCAGGCCGCGCCGTCCCAGTGCCGGGCGAGGAACCGGCCGCTCGACGACTCGAAGTCGCCCAGCAGCCAGGCGTCGCGCGCCGAGCTGCCCGCGACCGCCGTCGCCCTGCCTTCGAAGTCCGCCGCGGGGGCCGGGAGTTCCGTCCACCCACTGGCCCGGCCGTCGCGGGCGACGACCACCGGCGCGAAGCGCACCGCCTGCCCCTCCTCGATCACCCGGAACCCCGCCGCCCAGGTGGTGTGCGCGTCCAGCTGGACGGCGCTGCTCAGCACCGCGCCCTCCACGGGCAGTTTCGCCGGCGTGAACCCGGCCCTCCCACCACCGGGCGCGGCGGCGGACACCGGCGGCTCCTCCGCCGCGGCCGCGGCTGTCGCGGCCGTGACACCCGTGACAGCGGTGGTCGCGGACGTCACACAGATCACCAGCGCGGCGGCCGCCCACCCTCGTACTCGTCGCATACGTCGTCGCTCTCCCGCTCCTCATCGATCCACCTGCCGCGGGCGCCACCGAAACGGTCGCGCCCGCCGCTGGGAAAGAGGGCCGAGCGCCGCCGTTCTGTTACACCCCCGGCCTTGGTACTGGTGGGCTCTCGTGTTCAACTGTCGCCAGATCGCCGTGGAGTCCGACTTGCTGGTGACCTTGTGTGATCGTCAGCGGCGCACGGCTCCAGGTCCCGCTGGTCTCCTTCATCGGACGCGGCCGGGGGCCTTCGAGTCGCTGATAGATTCCTGCGGTGAGCGAGCAACTGCCCAGCGGCGGCATCGAGCTGTCACCCGACGAGATCGAAGCCCTCCATGCCAGGTGGTCGTCCTGCTGGACCCCGAGTGTGGTCGCGGAGCAGTTGGCCGGGATCGGCACGCCCTGGTACGTGGCCGCGGGCTGGGCGCTGGACCTGTTCCGCGGCAGGCAGACACGCGCGCATGGGGACATCGAGATCGCGATTCCGGCCGCGAGCTTTCCCGAGATCCGCTGCCGCTTCCCCAGGTACGTTTTCGACGCGGCAGGCAGCGGCCGGATCTGGGAGGACGCCACACCGGAGGTGCTGGCCGCCGTATACCAGACATGGATCCGCGATCCGGTCACCGGAAACTACCTGCTCGACGTGTTCCGCGAACCGCACGACGGCGACACCTGGATCTGCCGACGCGATGGGAGGATCCGGCTTCCCTACAGCGACATCATCCTGCACACCCAGGACGGCATCCCGTATCTGGCACCCGAACTGGTCCTGCTGTTCAAGGCCAAGCATGTCCGCCGAAAGGATCAGTCAGACTTCGACGCGATCGTCCCGCACATGACCCCGGCTCAGCGCGAGACCCTGACCGAGCTGCTCGCCCGCGTACATCCGGGGCATCCCTGGATTGCGGGCCTGTAGCGGCCCCTCTACCGGCGGGCTCTCGTACCAACTGTGCCGGTTCACCGACAGCGCGAGCAGTCGAAAGTCTGGGAGAAGCCGGCGCAGGTCGTACAGATCGCGGAGCCGTCGCCGGGGTGGAGCCCGGGGAGAGCCCGGTCCTGGCCGCACCCCGGGCAGGTGCCCCGTGTTCGCACCGCGCGGTCCGAACAGGTCCGGCAGACGTATCCGTCCGGCCGGCAGGGCGCCCGCCGGGGCCCGGCTTCGTTGGGGTCACCGGCCGGGGTCTGGGGACGAGGGGGGCGTGCCGCAGGCCCCGGCCGGTGGGGAGGCTCCGGCCGTGCGGGGGTCGGCCGGGCAGGTGGCGGCCCGGGTGCTGCTCCCGAGGGCCGCCGTGGGGGGAATGCTAGGCCCGCCGGTGCCGTCGTGAACAGGGCTGTGACCAGCGGTTTTTTCGGCCGCGGACATGCCAGGGGCGCGGCGGGGCGGTCGGCCCGGGGTGAGGGCGCGCTGGGCGTGCGGCGGGCGACCCGGCCGGCGCCCTACTCGCTGTGCACGAGCTGGATCAGGTTGCCGCAGGTGTCGTCCAGGACCGCGGTGGTGACGGGGCCCATCTCCGTCGGCTCCTGGGTGAAGCGCACCCCGAGCCCGCGCAGCCGCGTGAACTCCGCCCGGACGTCGTCCACCGCGAAGGACGCGGCCGGGATGCCGTCGCGGACCAGGGCCGTCTTGTACGGCTGCACGGCGGGGTGACCGGAGGGTTCGAGGAGCAGTTCGGGCCCGTCGGGGTCCTCCGGCGAGACCACGGTCAGCCAGCGGGCCGCGCCCAGCGGGATGTCGTGCTTCTTCACGAAGCCCAGCACGTCGGTGTAGAAGCGCAGGGCCTCGCCCTGGTCGTCGACGAAGACGCTGGTGAGGTGGATCCTCATGCGGTGCTCTCCGGTGCGTCGGGCCTGAGCCACCGCGGCACGGTGCGCTCCAGGCGGGCGGGGTCGGCCGGGGCCGTGGAGACATCCTCCGCCCCGGCCGTCCGGGAGGCCCGGCGCCGCTCCGGGACGCGCGACGGCGTCCCGGAGCGCAGGGGTGCCGGAGGGAGGGCCGGGATCAGCAGCCGACGACCACGTCCACCACCGAGGTGGGCGGGGGCGTGCCGAAGTCCGTCAGCGCGAAGGACGCCCGCACGGTCGATCCGCAGGGGACGACCGCGCTCGGTCCGCCGACGTAGGCGGTTCCGGCGCCGAAGAAGGCGGAGCCGCTCTCCGTGCCGAGTGACGCGCCGTCCACCACGGACGCGGAGACCTTGAAGATGTAGTCCCGCCCCGGCCCGGTGACCAGCTGGGTGCTGACGCCGTAGACGCGGACGGACGACCCGTCGACCGTCACGCAGACGGTGTTCAGCCTGGTGATCATCCGTACGGAGGGGCCGCAGCCCGTGGTCGCCGACGAGGTGGCAACGGCGGGGCCGGCGGATGCCGGGGCGGCCTCGGCGGCCGGGGTGGCCGCGAGCGGCAGGGCGAGCGCGGCCAGGGCCGCGAGAGTGAGGGCGGTTCGGTTCACGGGAGTCCTCCTGGAGGTCGCGAGGCATGCCGTGTGGGGCCGACACCCTACCTGAGCCATGTGATATGTCACATCTGACTCTCATGATGCCATGCCCGCGGCGTCGCCCGTGCGCGTCCGGGTGACCACTGGCGGAAGCTTCCGTGAACCGACGCCCCGTGCCGGAGACGGACGGGTGCGGACGGGGGAGGGCCTTCCTCCCCCTGGCACGAGCCTGTCGTGCGTACGAGTCCTGGTACGGGCGTCGACGCTCGCGGGAGCCGCAGGTGCTCGGCCTGCTCCACGCGCAGGCTCTGCACCAGCCGGATCGGCGAGCAGCCGAGGACGCGGGTCACCGTCCGCTGCAGGGTGCGCTCGCTGACGCCGAGGTCCCGGGCGGCCTCCGCGATCGACAGCGGCTCGCCGATCCGGGTCCGCACCCACTCCTCGAACGCCGCGACCAGCGGGTCGTACTGCCCCGGTGGAACCCACTGGGGCGTGTCCGGCGATTCCCGCCGGGACCGGGCGGCGTCCGGCTGCGGTGCGGGGTGACGGCGTGGGCCGGGTGGCGCGGCGTCAGGCGCGGGTGAAGGTCACGTGGGTCACGCCGCTCGGGCTGGTGACGGACTCGGTGCGGAAGCGGTCCTCGACGCCTTCCAGCCCCTCCCACAGCCGCACGCCCCGGCCGAGGACGATCGGCACCACGACGACGTGCAGGTGGTCGATCAGGTCGGCGGCCAGGAACGCGCGGACCGTGCTGGGCCCGCCGCCGATCCGGACGTCCAGGCCGCCGGCCGCCTCCCGGGCCCGGCGCAGCGCCTCCTCCGGCCCGGCGTCGAGGAAGTGGAAGGTGGTGCCGCCCGCCATCTCCACCGTCGGCCGCGGGTGGTGGGTCAGGACGAAGACCGGAGTGTGGAACGGCGGATTCGGGCCCCACCAGCCGGTCCACTCGTGGTTCTCCCACGGGCCGCGCTGGGGGCCGAACTTGTTCCGCCCCATGATCTCCGCCCCGATGCCGTGGCCCCAGGCCGCGGCCATCGCGTCGTCCACACCGGTGTCGCCGCCCTCCTGGCCGTGCATCCGCCGGAACGTCCGGGTCTGGAAGAACCAGCGGTGCAGCCGGTCGCCGGCGTGGCCGAACGGGGACTCCAGGCTCTGTCCCTCTCCGGTGCCGTAGCCGTCGAGGGAGATCGAGAAGTTGTGGACGCGGACCAGGGACACGGGCGGACCTCCGGGCTTCGGCGCTCCCGGCACGGGCGGACCGCGCCGGCCGGAGTCCGAGGCTATCCCGCGCCCGCCCGCTCCTCCGCCGACCGACGCGCCAGCCGACCGACGCGCCCACGAGGCGGTCGGGCCGGGCTGCTCCCCGGGTGCCCGCGCACGGTGGCGCGGGCACCCGGGAGCACCGCCGTGGGTGCGGTCAGCTCACCCGTGCCGTCCACCGCGGGTCGCGGCCGGTGAACGCGAGGAGCTTGTCGGCGCGGCAGGCGTCGGCGGGGACGTCGACCGTGGGGCCGAACTTGCCGAACGTGTCGCGGACGAAGTCGACGATCTGCCCGGCCGGGACCTCCAGCCGCGCCGCCATGGACTCGTCGAGCGGAAGGTCCTGGCCGGTGGCCCGGGCGATGTCCCAAGCGTGGACGGCGGCGTCGAGCGCGGCGACGGCCGTCCCGGCGTGCGCGGGCATCGGACCCATCGGGGTGCGCACGCTCTCCGCCTCCCGCACCGACTCCCACGCCTTCATCGCCGCCCCGAGCAGTGCCTCCAGCTGCACCGCCGCGTCCCGGCCGTCGGCCTCCAGCGCGTCCACCGGCTGGAACGGGTCCCCCTCGGGGGCGTCGCCGGTGATCTGCATGACCAGCGCCTGCTGGTCGAGCCGGGCGTGGTGGAACACCTGACGGACCGTCCACTCGCTGCACGGCGTCGCGGCACCCCATGCGCCCTCCGGCACCCCCCGCACCGCCTCCAGTAGGTACGCGTGCGCCTCGGCCAGCAGTTTGAAGCCGTCCACGGCCATCTTTTTGCCTCCCCCACAGTGGAATTCACCCCAGCACCACGGCTGTTGACTCATACCTTAGGCCCCAGCGCCGACATGGGAAGCGCCGGGTGACGGTGAAGCGGCCGTCGGGGCATCGCCGTCGGCCCGCTTCGCCGGAGGCCGCTCTCAGGGGCGGGCGGTGATCCCGTCGAGGACGCGCTCCAGCGACCAGAGCCACGGTGCCCTGAGACGAAGGCGGCGATCTCGCCGGCCGCCCGGACGGTGCGCGGGTAGCGGTCGGCGGGGGCGGCGTCCAGGGCCTCCCGGCGGGCGGCGATGACGCGTCCCGCGCCGCGTGCGGGGCCGCGTCCGAACGGCGCTCAGGCGTCCGCACGGCGCTCAGGCGTCCGCACGGCGCTCAGGCGTCCGGACGCCACTGCGGGTGCTCCCGGGCGGCCCAGCCGCGGTCCACCCGTCCGGTCCGCATCCCGCGCAGCGCCTCGCGGTCCCCGAGCGCCATCCGGACGTGGCCGGCCGTCACGACGGCGACGGCCGCGGCGAACCAGTCGTGGACGAAGGTCGCGCCCGTTCGCCAGGCGGGCGGCGCCAGGTGGACGAGCCACATCAGCAGCCCCGTCCCCAGCAGCACCAGCATCGATCCGAGCGTCCACTGCGCGTACAGCTTCTGCCCCGCGTTGAACTTGCCCGACGGCCGGCCGGCGCGGCGGGCCCGGACGGTCCGCAGCCACTCCCGGTCGGCCGGGGCGAACCGGCTCAGCAGGCCGGCGTCCGCGCGCAGCGCCCGGGAGAGCAGACCGAGGAGCAGGGGGACGGGCAGCAGCAGGCCGCACCACACGTGGACGGTCACCACCAGGCGCCGGCGGCCCACCAGTTCGGCGAGCGGCGGCAGGTACAGGCAGGCGGCGGTGGCCAGGCAGGTGAGCAGCAGGAGCGCGGTGGTGTGGTGGACCCACCGTTCGGCCCTGGCGAAGCGGAGCAGCCGCTCAGGCGGTCGGGGCATCGTCACGTCCGTTCGAGCGTCCGACCCAGGCGTCCACGTCGTAGCCGTTCTGCTCCCAGTAGCCGGGCTCGACCGTCTCGGTGACGGTGATCCCGGACAGCCACTTGGCCGACTTGTAGAAGTACATCGGTGCCACGTAGAGCCGGACCGGGCCGCCGTGGGCGTGGGAGATCGGGGCGTCCTGGAGCTTCAGGGCGACGAGCACGTCGTCGCGGCGCGCCTGGTCGAGCGTCAGGCTCTCGGTGTACACGCCGTCGAAGCAGCTGAACCGCACGGCCCGTGCGCCGGGCCGGACGCCGGCGGCATCGAGCAGCGCGGCTAGCGGCACGCCCTCGAACGGCGTCTCCGGCACCCGCCAGCCGGTCACGCACTGGACGTCCCGGACGATCCGGCGCTGCGGCATCGCCCGGAGGTCGTCGAGCCGGTGGCTCGCCGGGCGGTCCACCAGGCCGTCCACGGTCAGCCGGTAGGTGTCGGCGGTGCGGTCCGGGACCGAGGAGGCCACGGAGTAGTACCGGAAGCCGCCGGCTGCGGGCAGCAGCCCGGTCAGCCCGCTGGGGTCTCGGCTCGCCACCGCGTCCTGGGCGCGTTGCAGTGCGGGGCCCGCGGCGACGCCGACGGCGCCGAGCCCGATCAGCCCCAGGACCACCCGGCGGCCGACCGGGGTCGTCCGCGTGCTTCGTTCCGTTCCGTCTTCCACACCGGGGATTCGACCAGGTGCGGCCGGTCCGCCGCCAGGGGTCGGGCCGCGGCGTCAGGGTTTCGTCATCTTTCGGCAGCGGGTGCGCGGGCAGGGCCCGCGCACGGGTCTTACCGATCGGTGACGGCCGCCCGCGCCGGCGGCGCCCGGAGCCGACCGGTCGATAGCGTCGGTGGCATGAGGATCCTGGTCACCGGCGGTGCCGGTTTCATCGGCTCGTCCGTGGTACGCGCCCTGGCCGCGGCCGGGCACGAGGTGCGGGTGCTGGACGCCCTGCTGCCGGCCGTCCACCCCGGCGGACGGCCGCCCGCGCTGCCGGCGGGCGTGGACTTCCGGCACGGCGACGTCCGTGACGCGGCGGCGGTCGGGCGGGCGCTCGCCGGGGTGGACGCGGTCTGCCACCAGGCGGCGATGGTCGGGCTGGGGCTGGACCTGGACGACGCCCCGGAGTACGCGGGCTGCAACGACCTCGGGACGGCGGTACTGCTGGCCGCCATGGCGCGGGCCGGGGTGCGGCGGCTGGTGCTGGCCGGGTCGATGGTGGTGTACGGGGAGGGGCGCTACCGCTGCCCGGAGCACGGGGACGTGGCGCCGGGCCCGCGCCGGCCGGCGGAGCTGGACGCCGGGCGGTTCGAGCCGCCCTGCCCGGTGTGCGGCGCCCCGCTGCTGCCCGGGCTGGTGACCGAGGACGCACCCGGCGACCCGCGCAACGTGTACGCGGCCACCAAGCTCGCCCAGGAGCACCTGGCCTCCGCCTGGGCCCGCGCCAGCCACGGCACGGTGCTGACGCTGCGCTACCACAACGTGTACGGCCCCGGGATGCCGCGCGACACCCCGTACGCGGGGGTGGCCTCGCTGTTCCGCTCGGCGCTCGCCCGGGGTGAGGCGCCGCGGGTGTTCGAGGACGGCGGCCAGCGCCGGGACTTCGTCCACGTCGAGGACGTCGCCGCCGCCAACCTCGCGGCGCTGGCGGCGGTCGGCGCCCGGCCGCCGGGCAGTGCCCGGGCGTACAACGTGGGCAGCGGCGAGGTGCGCACCGTGGGCGAGATGGCGGGCGCGCTGGCGGCGGCGTACGGCGGTCCGGCGCCCGTGGTGACGGGCGAGTACCGGCTCGGCGACGTACGGCACATCACCGCCGACTCGGCCCGGCTGCGGGCCGAGCTGGGCTGGGTCCCGCGCGTGCCGTTCGCGGCGGGCATGGCGGAGTTCGCGGCCGCCCCGCTCCGGGGGTGAGCCGGGGCGGGGGCGGCCTGGGGGGCGTGGGGGGCGGGGCGGCCGCGGGGCGGCGTACGGCGGGGCGCTCAGGCGCGGGCGGCGGGCAGGGCGATCTCGAAGCAGCAGCCGCCCGCGACGTTGTGCACGCGGGCCCGGCCCGCGTGCGCCTCCACGATGCCCCGCACGATGGCCAGTCCGAGGCCGGCGCCGCTGCCGCCGCCGTCGGGCTGGTGGCGCCGTTCGCCGGGGTCAGCCGGCCGGGGCGTGCGGGCCGCGCTGCCGCGCCAGCCGGTCTCGAAGACCCGGGGAAGGTCCTGCTCCGGGATGCCGCCGCAGCCGTCGGTGACCGAGAGCACCACCTCGTCCGCCTCCCGCCGGGCGGACACCGCGACCACGCCCTCCTCCGGGGTCGAGCGGATCGCGTTGACCAGGAGGTTGCCCAGCACCCGGGTGATCTCGCGGCTGTCCACCTCGACCGGTTCCGGCTCGACCCGGCGCCCCTCCAGCCGGACTCCGCGCTGGCGGGCGAGCGGGTACGCGCCGGTCAGCGCGTCGTCGACCAGGTCGTAGACGGACACCCGTGCCAGCGAGAGGGAGAGTGCGCCGGCCTGGATCCGGGACAGCTCGAACAGGTCGTCCACCATGCCGGTGAGCCGCTCGACCTCGGTGCGGATCCGCACCAGGTAGCGCTCCGGCTCCTCGGCGACGCCGTCCTCCAGGGCCTCGGCCATGGCCCGCAGGCCGGCCAGCGGGGTGCGCAGGTCGTGCGAGATCCAGGCGATCAGCTCGCGCCGGGAGTGTTCGAGGGCCTGTTCCCGGGCCCTCGACTCGGCCAGCCGGGCACTGGTGGCGGCCAGCTCCTCGCTGAGCTGGGCCAGTTCGCGCCCCAGCGGGCGGTCGGGTGCCGCGAACCCGGTGTCGCTGCCGACGGTACGGGCGGCCGCGGCCAGTGCGCGGCTCCCGGCGACCACCTGACGGCCCAGCAGCGCGGCGGTGAGGAGCGACACCACGGCGGCCACGGCGAGCACCGTAATCACCACGCCGAGGTCGTGGGAGGAGAGGAACATGGCCTGCGCGACGGCGAACGTGCCCGAGGTGACGGCGAGGACGGTGACGGCCGCGACGCAGAACAGCGACAGGGCCACCGAGCGCCGGCGCAGCAGCCGGACGGCGGGCCAGCCGAGCAGGCCCGCGCCCCCGGCGCCGAGCGCGGCGAAGAGGGCGATCAGCAGCAGGTCCTTCATGCCCGGGCCTCCTCGGCGCCGTCGGCGGCACCGTCCGCCGGGTCGTAGCGGTAGCCGACGCCCCACACCGTGCTGATCAAGCGCGGCGCGGCGGGGTCGTCCTCGATCTTCTCGCGCAGGCGCCGGACGTGGACGGTGACGGTGGACAGGTCGCCGAACTCCCAGCCCCAGACCCGGGTCATCAGCTCCTGGCGGGAGAACACCGTGCCGGGGTGCCGCAGGAGGAACGCCAGCAGGTCGAACTCCCTGATGGTCAGGGCGAGTTCGCGGCCCGAGCGGTGGGCGCGCCGGGCCTGCGGGTCGAGCGTGACGTCCCCGGAGGCGAGCGGGCCGGGCCCCTCTGCGGCGGCCGCCGCCGCGCCGGCGCGGGCGCGGCGCAGCACCGACTGGACGCGCAGGACGAGTTCGCGCGGGCTGAACGGTTTGGTGACGTAGTCGTCGGCGCCGAGTTCGAGGCCGAGGATGCGGTCGGCCTCGTCGCCCTTGGCCGTGAGCATCACCACCGGCAGATCGGTGCCCCCGGCGTCCGCGCGCAGCCGGCGCAGCACCTCCAGGCCGTCGATGCCGGGCAGCATGAGGTCCAGCACCAGCAGGTCGGGGCGGTGGGCGGTGGCCAGGGCGAGGCCCCGGTGTCCGTCGGCGGCGTGGTCGACGCGGTGTCCGGCGCGGGTGAGGTAGCCGGTGACCACCTCGGCCACGGTCGGGTCGTCGTCGATCACCAGGATGCGGCCGGTCGGCGGCGGTCCGGGGGTGGCTGAGGGCTCGTTCACCCGCCCGAGGATAGGGGCCGCGCACCGGGTTCGGCGCCCCGTCCGGTGCCCGTTCGGGTTCCGTAAGATCCGGCGGCGTCCTCTCCGGTCGGCCCCGGTGGTGCGGCGTGCGGCGCGGCGCGACGTACGACTTCCGTAAGGTGCCGCTGCGGCCGTCGCGGGCCTTGGCGCGGCTAGCGTGACGGCCGTGACCTCTACTTCCTCACTCTCCGTCGACGTGGTGTTGCCCTGTCTGGACGAGTCCGCGGCATTGCCCTGGGTGCTCGGCCGGATCCCGCGGGGCTGGCGGGCGGTCGTCGTGGACAACGGTTCGCGCGACGGCTCGGCCGAGCTGGCCCGCTCGCTGGGCGCGACCGTGGTCGAGGAGCCCCGGCGCGGGTTCGGCGCCGCCTGCCACGCCGGGCTGCTCGCCGCCACCGCCGACGTGGTCTGCTTCCTCGACTGCGACGGCTCGCTCGACCCCGCCCAGCTCCCGCTCGTCACCACCCCCGTCACCGCGGGCACGGCCGACCTGGTGCTCGGGCGCCGCCGGCCGGTGACGGCGGGCGCGTGGCCGGTGCACGCCCGGCTCGCCAACGCCGTGCTGGCGCGGCGGTTGCGCGCCTCGACCGGCGCGCCGCTGCACGATCTGGGCCCGATGCGGGCCGCCCGGCGGGAGCGGCTGCTCGCCCTCGGCCTCGGCGACCGTCGCTCCGGCTACCCCCTGGAGATGGTGCTCGCCGCCTCGGCGGCCGGGATGCGCATCGCCGAGACCACCGTCGACTACCTGCCCCGCACCGGCCGCTCGAAGGTCACCGGCACGCTGCGCGGCACCCGGCAGGCCGTCCGCGACATGCGGGCCGTGCTCGCCGCCCCACCGCCGACCCTGCTGGTGATCACCAAGGCGCCGGTGCCGGGCCGGGTGAAGACCCGGCTCACGCCGCACTTCACGCCCGAGCAGGCAGCCGACCTGGCGGCGGCGGCGCTCGAAGACACGCTGCACACGCTCTCCGCCGTCCCGGCCGGGCAGCGGCTGCTGGTGCTCGACGGTGAGCCCGGCGCATGGCTGCCGGCCGGGTGGCAGGTGGTCCCGCAGCGCGGCGGCGGCCTGGACGAACGGTTGGCGGCCGCGTTCGCCGCGGCGGCCCGGCTGGCACCGGGCGCACCCGCCCTGCTGGTCGGGATGGACACGCCCCAGGTGGGGGCGGCGGTGCTGGCCGAGCCGCTGTCGGCGGCGCGCCGGGCGGGCGTCGACGCCTGGTACGGCCCGGCGGCCGACGGCGGGTTCTGGGCGCTCGGGCTGGCGCGGCCGACGGCGGCGCTCGCCCGGCGGCTGCTGGTGGACGTGCCGATGTCCACGCCGGGGACCGGCGCAGCGCTCCTGGACCGGCTGGGGGCGGCCGGGCTGGTGGTGGAGGGCCTGCCGGAGCTGACCGACGTGGACACCGTCGGGGACGCCCGGCTGGTCGCCGCGCAGGCTCCGGACGGCCGGTTCGCGGCGTGCCTGCGAGCGGTCGAGCGGGCCGCGGAGAAGGCCCGTTGACCGAGTTGACCGTCACCGCGGCCTGGGTCGACGACCCGTTCGCCGAGGCCGTCCGGACCGGGCGCGGCCCGCTGTGGCTGCGCCGGGACGACGGCGGCCGGATCCTGCTGGACATCGAACGCTGGTGCGCGCCGGCGGCCGGGGCCGACCACAGCCTGCTGCTGCGCTGCGTACGGCTGGGGGCGCCGGTGCTGGACCTCGGGTGCGGGCCCGGCCGGCTGGTGGCGGAACTGCTCGCGCTCGGCGTGCCGGCGCTGGGGGTGGACCTCACCCCGGCGGCCGTCGCCCACACCCTCGGGCTCGGCGGCGCGGCGCTCTGCCGCTCGGTGTTCGACCGGCTGCCCGGGGAGGGGCGCTGGGGCGGCGCGCTGCTGGCCGACGGCAACGTCGGCATCGGCGGCGACCCGGCGGCGCTGCTGGCGCGCTGCGCCGAACTGCTGGCACCGGGCGGGACGTTGCTGGTCGAGGTGGCCGCTGGGGCGGTGGACGAGCGCTGCACGGCGCGGGTCGAGGGCCCCGGCGGACGCCTCGGCCCGCCGTTCCCGTGGGCCCGCGTGGGGGCGGACGCGGCCGCGCGCCACGGCGGCCGGGCCGGGCTGGTCGAGACCGAGCGCTGGACGTCGTACGGCAGGCGGTTCGTGGCCCTGGTGAAGGGCTGAGCCGGGCGGGGCGGGGCCGACCGGGGTGATCCGGTCGACCCCCGGTCAGCGCGGCTCAGACGGTGCCGAACTCCCCGGCCCGGACGGCGGCGACGAAGGATCGCCAGGCCTCGGCCGGGAAGACGAGAGCGGGCCCGGAGGGGTCCTTGGAGTCACGGACCGGCATGAGGTCCGGGAACCCGTCACTGACCTCAACGCAGCCGCCCTGACCATTGCTGTAGGTGCTCTTGCGCCACTGAACACCGCTGAGGTCAACGGACATGGTCCTCGAAGTCCTTCCGTACTCTGCGAATGAAGGCCAACGATGCCCGCTGGGACAGCGCCTCGACCTGCAGCCGATCGTAGCTGCTCACCCAACGCCCTACCGTTTCAGCATCTCGCTCAAGATACCCACGCTGAAGGGTCTCCGTGTACCCGATTGTGCGCCGGTCCGGAAGTGTCAGCAGAGCGAGCGGGTAGTTGAGCGGCCGGTCCTCCCCCAAGTCCAGCGGGGCGATCTGGAGTACGACTGTCGGCCTGGCAGCCATCGCTTCGAGATGCAGCAGCTGCTCGATCATCACCTCGGCACCGCCGATCGGCCGCAACAGGCAGGTGGCATCGAGAACTGCCTGGACGCTTGGCGACTGGGGGTCGGACAGGCGACCCTGCCGCGACTTGAGGAAGGTCAACCGCTCGGCGGCCTGGGCGGGTGTCGAATTCCCCTGCCGCACCGCGGCCATTTCGTAGGCTTCGGCGTAGGGCTGAACCTGCAGCAAGCCAGGGACGACGCCGATCTCGAAAAGACGTATGGCCGAAGCGCGTGACTCGTGCTCCGCAAACTCGGGGAAGCCCTCGATCAGCACGCTGTGCTCCAGTTGATCGAGCATCAGCTCGATCGTCCCACCGGTCTCCAGAACGCGGTCGGCCTCCTGGGCCAGCCGCCGGCTCGGCGGCTCCACACCTCGTTCAATTCGCGAGATGTAGGACGCGGAGAACCGGATGAGCTCGCCGAGCTGAGCCTGCGTGAGGGCACGGGACTCCCGCGACCTGCGAAGTTGAACGCCCAGGGCCGCACTTGGGGATGACGCTGGATCAAGCTCTCGACGGTTCATGGAACTCCTCAACTGAACCCAGCCCAACTCGTCAGTTCCGAGGCTTCCGATCGTAGCCCCGGTCACCCCACCATGGACACAGGTCGTAACGACCCAACAGCCCAGAGCTACCGACGGAGTCACCCATGCCCAGCCGCCCCCGCACGCCCTCCTACCAGCCCAAGGTGGGCGAGATCGTCCACGACCTCGCCCACCGGACGGTCACCGGGCAGCCCTCGGAGGGCGTCTACATGGCCACCCTCAACGGCCTCGCCTACCTGCGGCCCGAGGGCGGCGGCTGCGAGTGGACCACCGACCCCGTGCACCTCCGGCGCCTCAACGTCCCCCGCTACCGCACCGTCCAGCGCCCGAGCCGGCCCCGCGTGAACGACACCTCGGCGTGAGCCCGGCCGGCCGGCTCCTGGCGGTGATCATCACCGTCCCCGTCCTCAGCGCCCTCACCGCCGCGCTCGTCTGCCGGCCGATCCGCGAGGGGCCGCTCGGGCCGCGTCTCCTCGTCCTCGGGCTGGTCCTCGCCACCGGCGTCGTCTCCGGGCTCCCGGCGTGCGCCCGGCTCGAAAGGCGGGCGCATGTGCGAGGCTCGAATGATGCCGATCGCCCTCGCCGCCGCTCCTGCCCCCGCGGAACCGATAACGCCCGATCCGGTGCGTGACGTCCCGGCCACGCTGCTCACCCAGTCGTGGCTGGACCTGTCGTTCCTGCACTGGGCCGCCGACCCGGCGGACGTGGCGCCGCTGCTGCCGGCCGGGACGGTGCCGGACACCCACGACGGGGTGACCTACATCGGGCTGGTGGCGTTCCGGATGCACCGGGTGGGCTGGTTCAAGGTCCCGGGCATCCCGTACCTCGGCACCTTCCCGGAGACCAACGTGCGGCTCTACTCCGTGGACGGCCACGGTCGGCGCGGTGTGGTGTTCCGCTCGCTGGAGGCCTCCCGGCTGCTCCCCGTGGCCGTGGCCCGCAGCACCTTCCGGCTGCCCTACAAGTGGGCGAGGATGTCGATCGACCGCGAGGCGGACACCATCGCCTACAGCAGCAGCCGACGCTGGCCGGGGCCGCGCGGGGCCCGCAGCCGGCTCTCGGTGCGGATCGGCGAGCGGATCGAGGAGCCGAGTGACCTCGAACACTTCCTGACCGCCCGCTGGGGCATGCACAACACGTTCTTCGGCAGGTCCGTCTACCTGCCGAACACCCACCCCCGCTGGCCGCTCCACCGGGCCGAGCTCGTGCACTGCGAGGACGAGCTGATCACCGCCGCCGGTCTCCCGGCGCCGGTCGGGCCGCCGGTGAGCGTGCTGTACTCCCCCGGCGTGCCGGTCCGCTTCGGCGGCCCCGCCCGCCCGGGCGGCCTGCCGACTCCCTGAACCGTGCCGGAGCCGACCGGCCGCGCTTGCGGCGGTCGGCGTCCCGCCGGCCACCGGCCCGGCGAGCGGGGAGGACCGGACGCTCTCCCCGCTCGCTGCCGGGCGCGATCGCCGCGCCGGTCAGATGATGCGGCCACCGTAGAACGGGCCGTAGTAGAGCCCGTACGGGGCGCGGAAGTCGGGCTCCGTCCCGGCCGAGCGGTCGTCGTACGACGGACTGTTCTTGATCTCGTCCTTGGACCTGTCGACGTACACCTTCCGCTCGCCGAGTTCGATGCGGATCACCGTTCCGGCCGGCAGCAGCACGAGCTTGCCGAAGATCCAGGGCCCGGTGTCCACGACCAGGTACTGGCCGTCGACGTCATCCGACAGCCGGTCCACCTTGCCGATGTGGCCGTCGGTGGCCTCGACGTGGAAGCCGACCAGGTCGGTGCCGACGGTGTAGCCGGCGGTGGTGCGGAACTCCCAGATGTTGATGCCCTCGTTCATCCGTTTCTCCTCTCTCGTCCGCGCTTCTCGTCCGCGGCGCCGCACCCGGCCGGTCAGGCGGCCCGGCGGCCCGACTCGACGTGGTGCTTGAAGTCCCTCAGGTCGTCGATCACCCTGCGGTCGACGAAGCCGAGCGCCTCGGCGAGGCGTTCCAGCAGGCCGGGCGGCTCGATCTCCAGCTGCAGCATGAGCCTGGTGGTGTCCTCCTCGATCCGGTGGAAGGTCACCACTCCGGCCTGCCGGACGTCGCCGGCCACGCTCTCCCAGGCGAGCCGCTCCCCCGGGACGACCTCGGTGGTACGGGCCTCGAACTCCCGGTGGACGCCCACGGCGTCGACGACCCAGCGGGTGGCTCCGGGGGCCGTCCGCTCGACGCTCACCACGCCGCGCATGAAGTCCGGGAACTCCTCGTACCTGGTCCACTGCTCGTACACCGCCGGAAGCGGCGCGTTCACCTCGACGGACTCCTCGATCCGAGCCATCGCTCCTCCTCCTCGGTCTGGTGCGGCCACCCCCGGGGAGGCCGCCGGTCCCCTCGTGTGCCCCCGGACCGGCGGTGTATGCACCCTTCGTCCGACCGGCCGTCGGCCGACCACCCGTCACCGCCGGGACGGCACAGGGTGCTTGAACCCAGCCGAAGGGGGAAGACGGCGAGCCGGGTCGGCGGCGCGGGGCCCCGGCGCACGGCGAGAAGGGAGCCGGATCGGTGTGGTGGAGTGCTGTCCGCCTGCTCGTGGTGGCCGCGGCCGCGGCGCTCGCCGCGTACGGCCTGAACCGCGGCTCGGAGCTGCTCGCGCGGCGGCTTGCCGCGCAGGCCCGCACCAGCGGCGCGCCGCGGCTGCTGCGCGACTGCCGTCGGCCGTTCCTGGCGGCGACCGGGTGCGGGCTCCTGCTGGGGGCGCTGCCGTGGATCGGCGCCGCGCCCGCGGCCGAGGACACCCTGCGCCACGCCTTGGTCCTCGCCACCATCTGCTCCTGGGCGTGGCTGGCCGCGCGGGCGGTCGGACTGCTCGTGGACGGCGCCGTCCACCTCGCCGTCCGCCGCCGCGACCCCGCCCAGGCCGGCCGCGCCAGGACCCAGGCCGGCTTGCTCGGCCGGATCTGCCAGGCCGCCATCGCCCTGATCGCGCTGGGCGCGATGCTGATGACCTTCCCCGCCGTCCGCGGTGTCGGCACCAGCCTGCTCGCCTCCGCCGGTCTGGTCGGCGTGGTGGCCGGTGTGGCGGCGCAGAGCACGCTCGCGAACCTCTTCGCCGGTGTCCAGATGGCCTTCGGCGACCTCGCCCGGATCGGCGACGTCGTGGTGGTGGCCGGCGAGTGGGGCACGGTGGAGGAGATCACCCTCACGTCCGTCGTGATCGCCACCTGGGACCAGCGGCGCCTGGTCATGCCGATGTCGTACTTCGCCGGCCGCCCGTTCGAGAACTGGTCGCGCCGGACCACCCGAATCACCGGCACGGCCCTGCTCCACCTCGACCACAGCACGCCGGTCGCCGACCTGCGGCAGGAGTTCGACGCCTACCTCGCCAAGAACCCGCTCTGGGACGGCGAGGGCAGCGCCCTGCAGGTCGTCGACACCACCCCCAGCACGATCGTCGTCCGCGCCCTGGCGACCGCGGCCAACGCCGACGAGGCGTTCGAACTGCGCACCTGGTGGCCTACGTGCGCGAGCACCACCCGTACGCCCTGCCCCAGGTGTCCGTCAGCCACCCGCCCCACCCGGGCGCCGAACCGGGCCGGTCTCCGGAGGACCTTCACGTCCGGGGGGAGCATCGATCCGCCGACACCGGGTAGCGGGGTGCCGACCGGCCCGGAGCCCGAGCCGCGCGGCGGCGCAGCGCCGCGCCGGCGAGCACGCAGGCCAACGCCGTGCCGTAGGCGGCCTGTTGGGCCGCCGGGCCGCCGGCGAGGTAGAGGTACTGGCCGGCGGCCGGTACGGCGAGCCACTCCCAGCGGCCGTCCATCGCCACCAGGGCCACCACCAGCAGCCCGTACCAGGGGTAGCCGGGGGCGACGAGCAGCAGGGCGGTTCCGGTCACCGTCAGCGCGCCGCTCCACGGGCGGGCCGGGTCTCCGCGCCACAGCACCCGGAGCACGACGAGTGCCAGCACCGCGCCGGCCGCCCACGGTGCCGCCGCGTCGGGCACCAGCAGTCTGAGCACGCCGAAGCGGTCGAGGTGGTCCTGGTCGTAGCCCTCCTCCCGCAGGTAGCCGGGAAGGTAGCCGAGCACGCCGGTGCCGGAGGCGAGCACGTACGGCAGGTACGCCACGGCGAAGGCGGCGAGTGCCGCGCCGACGAGGAGCAGTGCCCGCCGGGGCTCGCGCCGGGCGCCGGACAGGGCGCCGGGCAGGGCCAGCCCCGGCAGCAGCTTCACCGCCACGGCCCCGCCGAGCAGCAGGCCGCCCGCGAGCTGCCGGCGCCGTGCGACGGAGGCCAGCCCGGCCACCATCAGCAGCGCGCCGAGGGTGTCCACGTGCGCGTCGTTCACCGACCAGACCGCCACCCCGGGGCACCAGGCCCAGAGCGCGGCGCGGCGGGCGCGGCCGGCGAGCAGGAGCACGCCCGTCGTCGCCACCGCCAGCAGCGCGCCGCCCGCCTGGACGCCGCGCACGCCGCCGCCGAACGGGTGCACCACGAGGAACCAGGCCTCCGCCACCGGCGGGTAGACCGTGTGCACGGCGGGCCGGTTGATCCGGGTGCAGTCCCCGGCCGTCGTGCGCCGCTCGTCCCAGCCGGTGCAGGGGCCGCCGGCCGGGAACAGGCCCGGGTCGCGCAGCCGGGCGAGCGCCGGGTCGTCCGGCGCGTGCGCGTACGGCGAGACGCCCGCCGCCTGCACCCGGCCGTCCCAGACGTAGCGGTAGGCGTCGTCGCTGGTGCGCGGCGGGGCCAGCAGCCCGGTGGCCGCGACGGCGATGCCGCCGGCCAGGACGAGCCGCCCGACGTACCGGCCGGGGACGCGCCGCAGCAGGAGCACGGCCGCCGCGAACAGCGCGGCGTCGAGCGGGTACCAGCCGTACAGCGGGGCGCGGTGGCCGAGCGTGCCGCCGGTGGTGACGGTCGCCGCGAGGGCGGCCACGAGGGCGGTGAGGGCGAGGACGCAGGGCAGGACGGGTCGCGGCAGCACGCGGCCCACCCTGCCACCGGGCCCCGCCCGCGGGCCGCACCGGCAGGGCGCCGTTCGGATTCCGTAAGCACGTCGAACCGCCCGGGGACGGCGCCGGGACGCTTCGATGGAGCCGTGAACTCCGATCCCTCCCCCGCCCGTCCCGCCTCCGCCCGCCGCCGCTACGACCCGCCGCTGCCGTCCCCGCCGGACGCCCTGCGGCGCGGCCCGTTCCGTGCCGGCGCCTTCACCTCGGTGCTGCACGAGCCGCGCACCACGGTCGTCGTCGGCCGCTGGCTCGGCGGCGCGCTGGTCGTCTGCTTCCTGACCGGCCTGGCGAGCCATCTGCTGCAGGACCCGCCCTCCTGGCTGGCCGGGCACCTGCCGAGCCGGCCGGTGAACGGCTACCGCGTCACCCAGGGGCTGCACGTGATCAGCGGGCTGGCGGCGGTCCCGCTGGTGGGCGCGAAGCTGTGGGCGGTCTACCCGAGGCTCTTCGAGTGGCCGCCGGCCCGCAGCGTCCTGCACGCGCTGGAGCGGCTCGGCATCGCCGTCCTGGTGGCGGCCACACTGCTGGAGCTGTTCACCGGCCTGCTGAACACGCTCCAGTGGTATCCGTGGCCGTTCCCGTTCCGGCAGACCCACTTCTGGCTGGGCTGGCTGGCCACCGGCGGCCTGCTGATCCATCTCGCCGTCAAGGCACCGCTCATCGCCGCCAATTGGTGGCGCCGGGCCGCGCCCGCCCTGGCCCAGCGCCGGGCCTTCCTCGCCACCACCACCGCCGCGGTCGGCGCGGTCACGCTCGTCACCGCCGGGCAGTCCGTCCCCTGGCTCCGCGCGCTGGACCTGCTGGCCCCGCGCCGCCCCGACCTCGGCCCGCAGGGCCTCCCGGTGAACCGCACCGCCGCCCAGGCCGGGACGGTCACCGTGCCGGCCGACTGGCGGCTGCGGGTCGACGGGCCGCGGCCCTACCAGCTGACCCTGGCCGAGCTCGGCGAACTACCCCAGTACGAGGTGGAGTTGCCCATCTCCTGCGTGGAGGGGTGGAGCGCCGCCGCGCGCTGGACCGGGGTCCGGGTGGCCGACCTGCTGACCCGCGCCGGGGCCCCGGCCGGCACCGGCGTGCGGGTGACCTCGCTGGAGGCCGAGGGTCCGTACCGGGTGATGGAGATGCCCGCCCAGTACGTCGACGATCCGCTCAGCCTGCTCGCCCTGCGCGTCAACGGCGAGGTGCTGACGGCGGACCACGGCTACCCCGCACGGATCATCGCGCCGAACCGGCCCGGGGTCCTGCAGACCAAGTGGGTCGCGCGGATCGAGGTGATCGGCCGATGAACCGGATCCGCGGCCTGCTGCTGGCGGCCGGCCTCGCCCTGACCGGCTACGGCGTGTACGGGATGCTCGGCGATCCCTACATCACCGATCCGGTGGAGGTGCTGGTCTGGGCGGTCGGCGCACTGGTGATCAACGACGGGCTCTGGGTGCCGCTGCTCTGCCTGCTCGGCGCGTTCCTGGTGCGCGGGCCGGTGCCGCGCGGCTGGCTGGTCGTCGTTGCGGCGGTCACCGCGGTCGGGCTGCCCGCCGTGCTGCGCGCCGACGACGACCACGGCAACCCGTCGGTACTGCCGCTGCCCTACCTGCGCAACTGGCTGCTGGTGCTCGCCGCCACCGCCGTCCTCGCGCTGCTGGTGGCGCTCGTCGGGCGGTGGCGGCGGGGTGACCGGGCGCCCGGTCGCCGTGACCGGGCGGTCAGCCTCCGTGACCGGCTGGTCAGGCGCCGGGCACGCCGGGAAGACCGGTCGTGAGACCGTCCAGGGCGCTCCGGCACGGGCACTCGCGCACGACCGGCAGCCGCTCAAGGGCCTTGAACAGGACGGTGCGCAGGCGGTCGACGTTGCGGGCGAAGACCTCCAGGACTTCGGCGTGGGTGACGCCCTCGCCGCTCTCGACGCCCGCGTCGAGGTCGGTGACCAGGGCCAGCGAGGTGTAGCAGAGGCCGAGTTCGCGGGCGAGGACGGCCTCGGGGTGGCCGGTCATGCCGACCACCGACCAGCCGTTGGCGGAGTACCAGCGGGACTCGGCCCGGGTGGAGAAGCGCGGGCCCTCGATCACCACCAGGGTGCCGCCGTCGACCGGCTCCCACGCGGCGCCGCGGGCGGCGTCCAGCGCCACCGCCCGCCCCGCCGGGCAGTACGGGTCGGCCATCGACACGTGCACCACCTCCGGCACCGTGCCGTCCGGCAGCGGCAGCCCGTCGTAGTAGGTCTGGAGCCGCCCCGAGGTGCGGTCGACGAACTGGTCCGGGACGAGCAGCGTGCCCGGCCCGTACTCGGGGCGCAGCCCGCCGACCGCGCACGGCCCGAGCACCTGCCGCACACCCAGCGCGTGCAGGGCCCAGAGGTTGGCGCGGTAGTCGATGCGGTGCGGCGGGATCCGGTGACCCCGCCCGTGCCGGGGCAGGAACGCCACGCTGCGCCCGGCGACCTCGCCGAGGAACAGCGAGTCACTCGGCGGCCCGTACGGGGTGTCGACGGAGACCTCGGTCACCTCGTCCAGCAACGCGTACAGGCCGGAGCCGCCGATCACGCCCAGTTCGGCACGCGGGGGAACATTCTGGTCGGCCGTCATCGGTCCGCCTCTCGTGTCGGGAAACCTCCCGGCCACTGTAGGAACGGACCCGCCCGAAGCCCGGGCCGACCGGGCTTACGGATTGCGAACGTCCGCCTCCCCCTGGGGGCGGCGGTCCGCTCAGACCACCGGGTTCGGCCGGGTGACGCGCTCGGCGACGGCGAGCGTGGCGCGTCGCGGCAGCAGGCGGGGCGTCATGGCCACGATGCGGTTGAGGAACCCGTCCACCACGCTCGGACGCCCCTTCCGCAGGGCGGCCAGGGTGGTGGCGACGACCTGCTCGGGCCGGCGACGGACGCCGACGGCGGCCTGCTCGCCGATGACGTCGAAGAACGGGGTGTCGGTGGCGCCCGGGCAGACGGCCAGGGCCCGGACGCCGCTGCCGCGGAGCTCGTTCGCGAGCGCCTCGGTGAACGAGAGCACGTAGGCCTTGGTCGCGCCGTAGACGGCCATCCGGGGAATCGGCTGGAAGGCCGCCGTGCTGGCCACGTTCACCACCGCCCCGTGACCTCGCTCGACCATGCCGGGCAGCAGCCGGGCGGTCAGGTCGGTGAGCGTGAGGCAGTTGAGGTGCACCTCTTCGGCCATCCGCGTCGGATCGCCCTCGGCGACGGCGCCGAAGGTCGCGAAGCCGGCGTTGTTGATCAGCACGTCGACCGTCACGCCCAGTTCCTCGACGCGGCGCTGCACCTCTGCGCCCGCCCCGGGGCGGGCGAGATCGAGCGGGACGACGTGCACGGTGACGCCGTGGGCCGCCGCCAGTTCCTCCCGGAGGCTCGTGAGCCGGTCCTCGCTGCGGGCGACGACGACCAGGTCCGACCCGCGGGCGGCGAGCTCGCGGGCGAACGAGGCCCCGATGCCGGTGGACGCTCCGGTGATCAGGGTGGTCCTGCGCGTGAAGTCCATGGTTCTCCTCGTTTCCGGGACGCGGCTTGCCGGGACGCGGGCGAGCGTCGGTTCCGCACTGCGGCTCAATGTAGTCAGTGCCAACAAAGTAGTCAACGCCTACATGCTCGTATGCTGATGCCCATGCGAACGGGCCGCTATCACCACGGAGACCTCCGCGCCGCACTGCTGGAGCGCGCCGAACAGACCCTGCGCGAGCAGGGCGTCGAGGCGCTGTCGCTGCGCGAACTCGCCCGCGCCCTCGACGTCAGCCACGCCGCGCCCAGCCGCCACTTCAAGGACCGGCGCGCCCTGCTCGACGCGCTCGCGCTGACCGGCGTCCAGCGGCTGACCACGGCGACCCGCGGCGGACTCAGCCGGAGCGGGGAGGGCTTCCACGAGCGGGTGTTCGCCTTCGCCCGCGCCTACGTCGACTTCGCCGCCGAACACGCCGCGCTCCTGGAACTCGCCTTCGCCCGCAAGCACGACGCCGCCGTCGCGGACGAACTGGAGCTCGCCTGGCAGCCACTGAAATCCGACCTCCGCGCCGTGATCGACCACGGCCAGCGTGAGGGACTGATCCGGCCCGGCAACGCCGACCGGATCGGCAACGTCCTCTACGCCGCCGTGCACGGCGTGGCCTCCCAGGCCGCGAGCGGGCAGCTCCACGGGCCGGCCCTGGACCAGGTCTTCGAGGACCTGTTCACCCACCTGCTCCGCGGCCTCGCACCGATCGCCGGCGACGAGCCGCTGAGCGAGCCCGCCGTGCCGACCTGCTGAACGGGGCCCACCTCCCGGCCCACGGCCTCCGGCCACTCGGGCCCCTCCGCGAGAAGCCCCGCATCGGCAGCCCGCACGCCACGGGTTCGTCACGCGGCGTCGATGTCGGGCGGGCGTTGGGTGAGGGCTGTGGTGCGGGCCACCGCGAGGCCGCCCGCCACCCCACCCTTCCCGCACACGCCGCCGACCGGCCGTCACCCGCCGTCGACGATGTGCCCGCCCTCACAGCGGCAATACTGTGGCGCGGGCCACTTCCCCACCGTCTTCGATCTTGAAAAAACGGGCATTTGCCTTCAAAACCGCCCATTTCCTTGATCCTTACAGCCGGTAACACCACCCTGACGTGCCCAAACCTGCGAATCCTTGAAACCCCCACCACCACCCCCGTACCTTCGAACCCGTTGCACCGAGCACACCACCCCGGCCACACCGCCCAGGGCAGGAAGTGCCCCACCACACCAGCGACGCACCCCCGAAACCCACGGCCCCCCACGGCCTGGTTCCGCGCGCCCGCACCCCCTCCGAAAGGACCCCCATGACCTTCCGTCACGAGACCACCACCGCCACCACCGCCACCAAGCGCCGCAACCGCGTCCGGATGGCACTCATGGCCGGGGCCCTCACCGCCCTGCCGGTGGCCGGCCTCGTCACGGCCAACGCCGCCTCCGCCGCCCCCGCCACCGTCTGGGACAAGGTCGCCCAGTGCGAGGCCACCGGCAACTGGGCCATCAACTCCGGCAACGGCTTCTACGGCGGCCTCCAGTTCACCTCCAGCACCTGGGCCGCCTTCGGCGGCACCGCCTACGCCCCCCAGGCCCACCAGGCCACCAAGGCCCAGCAGATCGCCATCGGCGAGAAGGTCCTCGCCGCCCAGGGCCCCGGCGCCTGGCCCGTCTGCTCCGTCAAGGCCGGCCTCACCAAGTAACACCCCCAGAGGCGAGAACCCCCGGCAAACCACGCCCGGCACCCGCCACCACAACAACGCCGCCGCACCGACCGCCCCCACGGGCCGAGTCCGGCACGGCGGCGTCGTGGCATTCCCGGAGCCCGCCGCGAAACTCGTGGACGCTGCGGACGACCACCCCCTAGGGTGTCCCGATGATCATCTCTCATGACGTGACCGGCTCCGGCCCGGCGGTCCTCCTTCTGCACTCCACCGTGTGCGACCGGCGGATGTGGGACGCCCAGGTACCCGCCCTGGTCGCCGCCGGCCGTCGCGTGATCCGCTGCGACCTGCGCGGGTACGGCGAGACGCCGATGCCCGACGGCCCGCACAACAACGCCCAGGACGTCGTCGACCTCCTCGACCGGCTCGGGATCGAGCGGACGGCGCTGGTCGGCGCCTCCGGCGGCGGCCGGGTCGCCCTGGAGCTGGCCGCCCGGTGGCCGGACCGGGTCACCGCACTGGCTCTCCTCTGCACGGCCCTGGCCGGGCAGGAGACGAGCAGCGAGCTGAGGAAGTTCGGCGAGCTCGAGGACTCACTGCTGGAAGCCGGGGACATCGCCGGGGCGACCGACCTCAACGTCGACACCTGGCTCGGCCCCGACGCCACCCCCGCGGCGAGGGAGGCCGTACGTCGGATGCAGCGCCACGCCTTCGACGTCCAGCTCGCCGCCACCGAGGAGTACGAGCCGGTGCGGGTGGAGTTCGACCTCGCCGCGATCACCGCCCCGACCCTCCTGGTCTCCGGCAGCCACGACCTGCCGGACTTCCGCCGGATCGCCGACCACCTCGCCACCCGCCTCCCCGACGCCCGCCACCTCGAACTTCCCTGGGCCGGCCACCTCCCCAACCTCGAACGGCCCGACGCGGTCAACACGCTCCTCAGCGACTTCCTGCACGGCACGCCGGCCTGAGGCGGCGCGGCGCTCCGAGTCCGCCGGAGCACGTACGGGGCGCTGACGGCCCCGCAGCTGACGGAATTCGTGACCGGAGCCGGCTTCACCGACCTTCACCTGGCACAGTCCGGGCTCCAGCGGGTACTGCCAATCCGTGCTCACCGCACGGCGCGGTCCGCACTGCAGTCCGGACACCGGTTCCGCCCTGCCCGGCTTTCCGTTCAGAAGCCGCCCGTGTGCAGGTCGAGGGCGAGCGGCTCCGGCAGGCGCACCGGAGTACCGAACGGATGAGGGCCTTCGACCCGGGTGTATCCGAGTCGGCCCGGCCGGGAGAACAGGGTGCAGGTCCGTTCCTGCTGGTCCACCAGCAGGTAGACGGGAGCGCCGAACTGGGAGTAGCGCCTGCGCTTCGCCGTACGGTCGGTCTCCCCGTTCGAGGGCGACGTCACCTCCACCACCGGCACCGTCCGGTCCGGCAGGAGCGCCCCTTCGGTCTGCGCCAACCCGGCCGGCACCACTGCGAGGTCCGGCGCGTAGAGGTTCGACGTTCCCGGCAGGTCGAGGTACCCCGATCCCGCGCGCAGTCCGAGCTCCCGCACGCGGGGGCCGAGCTGCTCCCGGATCAGATCGATCGCGCTCTCATGGGCCCAGGACGGCGACACGGGGACGATGACGCCCTCGACGAGTTCGACGCGGTCAGCCGCAGTGTGCTGGACCGCGTACTTGAGCGCCCGCTCGGGATCGGCCTCCGGCATCGCCATACCCCCGCGAGTACCGGCGCGTCCGGCCTCGCCCGCCCCGCTGCGCCGGGCGGGCGAGGCGGGACGGCTACGGTGAGGTGTGGCCCGCTTCCTCCTGACCCGCTGTTCGCCCCTGCCCCCGGCCGTGTGCTGGGAGCGACTGACCGACTGGCCGCGGCACGGTGAGCGGGTGCCGTTCACCCGCGTGTCGGTCGGCTCGGGGACCGGGCTGCGGGTGGGTGACGTGATCGTGGCCCGGACCGCGCTCGGGCCGGTCCGGTTGTTCGACGATCCGATGGAGATCGTCGAGTTCGCCGCGCCCGCGCCGGGACGTGACGGGGTGTGCCGCCTCGAGAAGCGCGGCCGGCCGGTCCGCGGCGGAGCCGAGCTCCGGGTGCGGGCGGTGGGCGGCGCGCGGGGCGACCGGAGCGAGGTGACCTGGCAGGAGGAGGTGGTGCTCGCGGGGCTGCCGGGCGTGTTCGATCCGGTGGTGGCCGGCGTCGGGCGGTTCGTCTTCGGCCGGGTCCTGGACCGGCTGCTGGGCTGACCCGGCGTGGCCCGCCTCCCGTTTCGCGGGTCGCTCGTCGGTGGTGCCGGCGAGGATGCCGACCGTGACCGACGACTCCGCCGCCATCGCCGGCTACTGGGACGCTGCCGCGTCGACGTTCGAGGACGAGCCCGACCACGGGCTGAGGTCCGCGCCCACGCGGGCCGCGTGGGCGCGGCTGCTCGACGCGTGGATGCCGTCGGGTTCCGTCGACGTGCTCGACCTCGGGTGCGGGACGGGTTCGCTGTCGCTCCCCGTCTCGTCCACGATGCGTCCGCGCGTCTGAGCGTCTGCGCGTGAGTGCGGCCGCGTCCCGGCATTCTCCGCCCCCGCGGTGTCGGCGGGCGAGCCGGTTCCATTTCCCTTCGGCGCTTCCTCGGCCGTTCCTCGGCCCTTCCTCGGCCTCGCGTTCACCGGCCACCAGCCGCCGACCGGGACGCGGCCACCAAGGCCCTGGGGTCCCTGGCCGAGAAGGTCGCGGCCGAGCAGCAGGGCGACCTCTGCCACTGACCGGGCCGACCGGTCGCCCTGCCGGGGCGGTCCGGGCCCTGGTGCGACGGGCCAGCGGAAGCCACAATGCGGGCATGCGGAGACGGCTCGTGGTCGGTCTGGTCCTGGTCGCGTCGGCAGCCGGGTGCGCCGGCGGATCCACCGGCGGACCCACCGCCGCAGCACCGCGGACCGCCGTCACGACGACGCCGCCGACGACGATGCCCCAGAGCCCCTTGGCCGACTGCGTCCTGGCCCTCACACCCTGGCTGCAGACCTCCCTCGACGGCGGCACCGACCCCGGCGACTACCAGGAGATGGGCCTCTCCAGCGCCCAGGGCGGCGCGCTCCGCGAGCTCCAACGGCGGGCCGCCGCCCTCCGCGCCCAGGGGCCGCTGCCGTCCGGCTGGGTCGCCACGGAGGTGCAGCGCGCCTGCACCTCGATCATCGCCGCCAGGGCCACCGTCACAGCCGGACCGACCGGCTGGCCGTAGGGCGACCCGCCGCTCCGACCGCGCCGGGCCCGGGAACGCCGCCTCACCCGTGCTCGCCGGGTGGGGTGGCGTCGGGGCCGGGACGGTGTCCGCCCGGGGCACCCGGGCCCTCCGCGAGCAGCCGGGCGATGCAGTCGTCCCAGTCGAGGTGGCGGCCCTCGCTGCCGTACGGCACGGCCTGCTCGGTCCGGGTGAGGAAGTCGGCGAGGCGGCCGGTGGGGGCGGCGAGCAGGGCGACGTGCCCGTCGCCGTCCGACAGGGCGATGTAGGTGTGGCCCTGGCCAGCGGGGGTGATCCGGAGGTCCCCGTCGCCGACGCCGCGGGTCAGGCCCTCGGCGACGAGTTCCCGCCCGATCGTCCAGGTGGTGCCGGCGCCCGTGCCGCCGAAGACGAGGGTGACTTCCAGCGGACGTCGGCTGTCGTACCGGTACTCGACCGGGACGGGGATCTCGGTGTCCCCTCCGGTGATCAGGCGCATCGTCGTGCGGGTCATGATGGTGTCCACGCGTGGGCCTTCCCTGGTAGCGCTCTCCGGTGCTGTCGCGCCCTCGTCTGCCCGGCCGCGCGGAATCCATGTGCGGCGGTCGCCGGCCTGCCGGTGGCGCGCTCCACCGCCCTCCCGGCGGGTCGGGCGGCCGGCCCGCCACGAGCCGACCAGCGGTTCTCCACGAAAACACCACGTCACGGGGAGGCATCGGTCCGCCGGAAGCGGGTACCGGGGGACGGACCGGCCCGTACCGAGGAAAGGACCGCCGTGGCTGCGCCCAGTGATGAACTCCTCCGTTCCACGCACCCGTCCGCCGGCGGCGGGGTGTCCGCCGCCGCCCCCGGCTGGAGCCCGCCGACCGCGCCCGCGCCCGAGCCCCCGCCGACCGCGCCCTCGCCGACCGCGCCCGAGCCGATCGTGCCCGAGCTGACCGCCATCGAGGACCCCCGGGAGGTGGCGCCGGAGGACGCCCGCGCGCTCACCCGGGTCCTGCTGCGCCGACTGGCGGACCTGGAGGAGGGCACCCGCGAGTACTCCTACGTGCGGTCCACCCTGGTCGAGCTGAACGTCCCGCTGGTCCGGTACGCCGTCCGGCGTTTCGACACCCACCGGGAGCCCCAGGAGGACCTCATCCAGACCGGCGCCGTCGGCCTGATCAAGGCCATCGACCGGTTCGACCCCGAGCACGGCGTGGAGTTCACCAGCTTCGCCATGCCGACCGTCCTCGGCGAGATCCGCCGCCACTTCCGCGACACCACCTGGGCGGTGCACGTGCCGCGCAGGCTCCAGGAGCTGCGCATCACCCTCGCCCGGGCGCAGGAGCGGCTCGCCCAGCAGCTGGACCGGACGCCGACGGTGGCCGAGCTCGCCGACCACCTGTCGTTGCGGGAGGACGAGGTCCGCGAAGGGCTCGCCGCCGCCAACGGGCACGTCGCCGGCTCGCTCGACGCCGGCGGCCGCGCCGAGGAGGACGGCACCGGCCCGCTGGCCGCCCGGCTCGGCGCGGACGACCCGCTGCTGGAGCTGACCGAGGACATGGTGGTCCTCAAACCCCTGATCGCCGAACTCCCGGAACGCGACCGGCTCATCCTCTCCATGCGGTTCACCGAGGACCTGACGCAGTCCCAGATCGGCGCCCGGCTCGGACTGTCCCAGATGCACGTCTCGCGGCTGCTCGGCCGTACCCTGAAACGGCTGCGCGAGGGCCTCGCCGCGGCCTGACACGGGCCTGACCGAGGCCTGCGGGGGCCTGACCGAGGGCGCCTGGCCGAGGCCTCACCAGGGGCACCGGAGGAGTACGCACCGGAGGGGAACAGCACGATGCCGACCGACAACGAGCCGGGGACCGCCACCGCTCCGCCGTTCCCGCCGCCCGTGAGCGGGCTGACGGTGGAGACCCGGCGCCCGGACGCCCGGGCCGCCGTCTGCAGCCTCGCGGGAGACCTCGACATCGAGACCCTCGCGCCCGCCGAGGAGTCGCTCGCCGCGCTCGTCGGGCAGCGGCCGGCCGTCCTCGTGGTCGACCTCGCCGAGGTCGCCTTCTGCGACTCCTCCGGCCTGAACCTGCTGTTGAAGACCCGCCTGGCGGCCGCCGGAGCCGGCACCGAGCTCCGGCTCGCCGCGGTCCCACCGATGGTGATGCGCGTCCTGGAGCTGACCGGCGCCCACCTGGTGTTCTCGCTCCACAGCTCGGTCCGGGCCGCGCTCGCGGCCTGACACGGTCGGGGGAAGCGCGCTCCCACGAGCCCGGTTCCCCCGATCGGCGCAATACCGCCGGACAGACAGGCATGATCCGGCCAGGCCCGGGAACCCGGGCCTGGAACCGTCACCGCGTAGCCGAAGGGGTACCCGCACATGACGATCAGCCGGGGCACCCTGGGCGGTGACCGACCCGGAACCCGCGCCGCGCTGCCGCCCGGCGGCCAGCGGCGGCGCCTGCGCCTCGCCGGGCTGCCGGGGCCGGTCGCCCGTGCCCGGGCCTTCACCGCCGAGGCCCTCGGCGACTGGTCCTGGGACGCGTCCGCGCCCGGGGTCGACCCCGAGGTGGCGGACGACGTCGCCCTCCTCGTCGCCGAGCTCGTCGCCAACGCCATGCTGCACGGCGGCGGCCCGCTGGAGCTCGTGCTGGAGGTCTCCGAGTCCCGGCTGCGGATCGAGGTCAGCGACCCCAGCCCGACCCTGCCCGTGCCCCGCCACCCGCACGATCCGGGGCTGCCGGGCGGGCACGGTCTGTTCATCGTCCGGGGCACCGCCGACCGCTGGGGCGCCGAACCGCACGCCCTGGGCAAGACCATCTGGGCCGAGGTCGACGCGGCCCGGCTCGTCCCCGGCCGCTGACCGCGGACCCACTGCGGACCACGGACCCGGCCGCTGACCACGGACCCGGCCACTGACCCGCTGCGGACCGCGGCGCGCCCGGCATCGGTGCGAGCTGCCGCGCCGGCCTCGACGGCCTCGACGGCCCCGACGGCCCCGACCGCGCGGGGCTCGGTGATCCGGACCGGCTCCGGTACCCCGTTCGCGCGGGCGGCAGCGCTGGCGGGACCGTCACACCGGCCGGTGCATGACCACCCGCGGCCACCTGTCCAGGCCGTGGGCCGCCTCCCGCGTACGGATCTCCCGGAGTCCCGGGCTCAGCACCTCGTCGTCGAGCGGCTGGAAGCCGCAGCGTGCGTAGTAGGGGGCGTTCCACGGCACGCCGGCGAACGTCGTGAGGGTCAGCGCCGGAATGCCGTGGGCCGCCGCTCGACCGGCAAGGTGCTCCAGGAGCGACCGTCCGACGCCCCGGCGCGCGCTGTCCGGGTGCACCGAGACCTGTTCGACGTGCAGGTTGCCGTCGACGTGATCGGCGATGAGATAGGCCACCGGAGTGTCGGAACCGTCGACGGCCACCCAGGCCAGTCCCGCCCGCTCGTACCGGGCGAGTTCGTCCAGCGGCAGCGGCTCGTCGTCCGCGATCTCGGGCATGCCGATGTCGCGGAAGCACCGCCCGGCCGCCCGCTCGATCTCCTGGAGCAAGGGCAGTTCTTCGATCCGGACCTCTCGAATGCGCATGGGCCCCATTCTCCAGCGATCATGCTGCGGCTGGGGAGGTTTTCCCGGGGGGGCCGGACGCCGAAGGGGCTGGGCGCGATCGGGCAACGGCAGCCGGTCCGCCCCCGCGGGCCGCTTCAGTGCTGGGGTGTGCCGCCGACGAGCTCCTTCAGGGCGTCGAGGCGGGTCCGACGGTCGGGTGGGTACCGGCGCAGGGCGCGTTCGGCCTTGCGCGAGCCCGGGGCGTAGCGCCAACGCGCCCAGGGGGAGGTCGGTTTGGCCAGGCGCGCGCAGGCGACCGCCGAGACCAGGGGCACCAGCAGTCCGATCACGCCGAGGGCCGTCTTGCCCTTGAGGATGGCGCCGACGCACAACGCCAGGCTGACCAGCATGCCGGCGGCGAAGAGGACGCGGCCGGTGGCGCCCGGGCCGATGTCGGAGAACGGGTTGAACCCGGCGGCCAGCAGCAGGCCGACCGCCACCGCCAGGAACACCGCATCGACCGACTTGCGGCCCTCCTCCGCCCAGTAGACGTCCCTCAGGTGCAGCCAGAGCGCGAACTCGTCCAGGGTCAGCGCGGCACCCGCGCCGAACAGGACGGCCAGGATCTGCACCCCGGGGGTCCCCGGCCGGTAGGCGAACTCGAAGGCCCCCGCCACCAGCATCGCGAGGATGCCGTACACCTGGTGGTGGAGGTGGGTGCCGCCGACCTCGACGTTGCGGAAGGGGCCGCGGCCCGCCCGGATCAGTCTGGTGACCAGGCGGGTGCCCCCGAAGGTGAGCACGAAAGCGCCGACCATCCACAGGCCCACGCCGTGCTGCGGCCCGGTGACCACGATCTCGACCTCGGCTGCGACGTGGTCCACGGTCGCCCCGTTCCGTCAGGCCCGTTCCGACAGGCCCGCTCCGTCAGGCCCTCCACGCGGGCGGTACGAGCAGGTCGGGCATGGCCGAGGGCCTCGTGCCCAGCGTATCCGGATCCGCCGGCCGCGGCCGCGCGGACGCCAGGCACCGGGCGACGTGGGCCGCGCGCGGTGGCGGCGCTCCGTTATCCGTCGCGGCCGGCCGCCCAGGCGATGCCGATCACCACACAGAGCGCCAGGAGCACCAAACCGAGCCCGATGGACGTCCAGCCACCGCTGGTCAGGGCGTCCACCTGCTCCTGGTAGGTGGTGTCGCGCGGCGCCGGCATCCCGTCGGTGACCGGTCCGGTGACCCGGGCCTTGCAGACGTCGCCCGGGACCATCGGCCGGCCGTAGCAGGTGGGCACCTCGGCCTGCAGTTTGCCGACCCCGGACAGGACCAGACCGACGCCCGCGATCAGCAGCACCAGCAGAATCACCGCACCCATGACCGTGCAGACCCCCGTCCCCGACCCGACCGCCGCCCCTACCGCCAGGACGCCCGCCCCGCGACACACGGTTCCGGCCACGCTGCGCCCCGGCTCGGGGAACCGTGCTCGCGCCCGCCGGTGACCACCCGCCGACCGAACCGCCCACCGGGCGGTGGGGCGGGTTCGCCGGCCTTCGTTCCCGGGCAGCATGGTGGGCGTGACCCGGTCCGCGCCGAGCCTGCTCGCCGTCCACGGCCACCCGGACGACGAATCGCTGATGACCGGTGGTCTCCTCGCCCGGTCCCGGGCGGCCGGGGCGCGGACGGCCGTCGTCACGGCCACCTGGGCGCCGGGCACCGGGCGGGCCGCCGAGCTCGCCGAGGCGCTGCGGATCCTCGGCGCCGGGCCGCCGCGGCTGCTGGGGTACGCCGACGCCGGGGTCCCGGAGTCCGCGCCGGGGGCGCGCCGATGGTGTGACGTCCCGTTGGACGAGGCGGTCGGCCGCCTGGTGGCGCACCTGCGCGAGTTCCGGCCGGACATCGTGGTGGCACCCGACGCCTACGGCGGCCTGAGCGGTCACCCGGACCACGTGCGGACCCACCGCGTCACCGTCCTGGCGGTCCAGGCCGCCGCGCTCCCCGCCCTCTACCCGGACACCGGCGAGCCCTGGGGCCCGTCGGCGCTCTACCTGGCCACCCACCCGCACTCCTCGTTGCAGTCCGTCGCGGCGCGGTTGATCCGACCGGGGCGACCGGCGTTCACCGTGCCGGACGAGGCGGTCGACACGACCGTCGAGGTCACCCCCTGGCTGGACCGGAAGGTCGCGGCGATCCTCGCGCACCGCAGCGAGGTCACGCGCGGGGCCCTGCCGGGACGCCTCGCCGCCCTCCCGCCCGCCGCCCACGCGGAACTCCTCGGCACCGAGTGGTACGTCCGGCACCAACCCGGGCCGGGCCGGTTCGCTCTCTAGTCGACGAACGAACTCGCCGCCTCCTCGACCTCCGCCGGTGTCGGAACGGCCGTCGGCCCGGTGGGGGCGGGGTTGCTCCTCCACCACTTCTGGTGGGGGCTCGGTCGCCCTGGCCAATGTCCGGCGCGGTGGGGCCGGCGGAGGAGCCGCGTCAGCGGGGGCGCGCGGCGGCCGGGGTGAGGTGGCGGGCCAGGGTGTCGAGGGCGGCGGCCACCTCGTGGAGCAGTTGCGGGTCCGGGGCGGTGCCGTCGGGGGCGGTGAGGGCTGCGGCGAGGGCGTCGTCGATGGTGGTGGAGCGGACCTCCGCGACCCGGGCGGACGGGCTCGCGGCCGGGCGGACGAGCCGGCGGCGGCGGTCGGCCGGGTCGGGTTCGGTCTCGACCGAGCCCGCCTCGACCAGGCGGGCGACGGCGGTGGAGACCTGACTCTGCGGCAGGCCGGTGCGGGTGGCGATCTCCCCGACGGTCGCCCCCGGATGCGCGAGGACGTCGCCGAGCGTGACCAGGACCGAGCGGACGGAGCCGCGCGGGCCCGCGTCCGGCTGGTCGGAACGGTCCGACCGGTCCAACCGGTCCAACCGGTCCGGCTGGGGCATCGCCTGTTCGCCGATCTTCATGAGGGTGCGGCCCAGGAGGAAGAGCTCTACTCCGTTCATGCCCGAAAGAGTACATCGCGATAGATACATCGAGATTGATTCATCGAAAGAGATGCATCTATCTTGATGCATCCGTTTCGATGCTCTACGGTCGTAGGGCCGGACGGGAACCGCCGCCGGCAACCGATCGAGGGGGAACACACCATGAGCACCGACCCGACCGCAGCCACCGTCCGCACGCTCGCCGTCCCGGGCGCCACGCTCCACTACCGGTTCGAGGGCAGCGGGCCGGTGCTGCTGCTCTCGCAGAGCGGCGAGGGCGACGCGGACCGCACCGTCGACCTCGTTCCGCACCTGGTCGACAGCTACACCGTGGTCACCTACGACCGCCGGGGCCTGTCCCGCAGCACCCTCGACGACCCGGCCACCCCCGTCACCATGGCCGACCACGCCGACGACGTCGCCCGGCTGCTCGCCGAGGTGACCGACGAGCCGGCGCTGATGGCCGGATTCAGCATGGGCGCCGCGATCGGCCTCCAGGTCGCCGTCCGGCACCCGGGCGTGCTGGCCACGCTCATCGCGCACGAGCCCGTGGTGCCGAACCTGCTGCCGGCGGACGGACGGGCGGAGCACACCGGAGAGCTGATGCACATCCAGCAGACCTACACCGAAGGGGGCGCGGCGGCCGCCTTCCCGGCGATCGCCCGGCACCTCGGGATCGACCCGGCGCACGACCGCACCGAGGACGGCCTCACCCCGCAGCCGCTGACGCCCCGCCGACTGGCCAACTTCGGATTCTTCATCGGGACGGAGTTCACGGCGGTCACGACGGACGGCCTCGGCCCGGCGGAGATCGCCCGGGCCGCGGCAGCCGCCGGCGGCACCCGGATCGTCCCGGCGACGGGCGAGAGCACCCGGCCGACGGTGCACACCTACCGCTGCGCGCTCGCGCTGGCGGAGCTGCTGGAGACGGAGCCGGCCGTCTTCCCGGGCGGCCACAACGGGAACACCGCCTTCCCGCGCGCCACCGCGCGGACGCTGAAGGCCGTCCTGGCGCGGTGACCCCGGCGGCGGCGGGCGGTCGGCGACCGCTGCCGCCACCACCACCGCCACCCGCCGGGCACGCCGCCGGGTCAGCGCGGCCGCAGCCCGTCGAAGACGACCTCGAAGATCCGCTCCCGCGCCGCCGCGTCCGTCCCGAGCTGATCCATCGTCGCGCCGGTGCCGACCAGGAGGGCCACCAGCTCCGGCAGGCCCAGATCCGGGCGGACCACCCCGGCCCGCTGCGCCCCGGCCAGCAGCTCGGCCAGTCGCGCCCGGATCACCGCACTGGACTCCCGCAGGGCCTCGTGCGCGTCCACGCCGGCGGCAGCGAGTGCCTGGGTGAACTCGGTCTTGCCCGCGGACCGGTCGATCACCAGGCGGAAGCAGCCGAAGAAGGCCTCGGCGGGCTCGGCTTCGGCGGCGAGCCGGGTCACCTGCTCCGCGATCGTCTCCAGCCTGCGCACCAGCACCGCCTCCAGCAGCGCCTCCTTGGTCGGGAAGTGCCGGAAGAGCGTGCCGACCCCCACCCCGGCGGCCCGCGCGATCTCCTCGGTCGGCACACCGACGCCGCGCGTGGTGAACACCTCCGTGGCCACGTCCAGCAGCCTGGCCCGGTTCCGGGCCGCGTCCGCTCGCAACGGGCGCGCCTGAGCGCCGCTCATCCCTCCCACCCTTCCCCGCCGACGGCAGAGCAAGTAGCCCTGGACAACCGGAGTCGCCAGTCCGTATCGTTCAAAACCTGAGTCGCTAGTCCGATTCTAGCGACTGGACGGGTTGGGGGTTATTCATGCCTGAAGCACTGTCACCGCGCGAGGTCTTCCAGAAGCTGCTCGACGGGATCACCGCGGGGCGGTTCTCGGAGCTGGCCGAGCTCTACGCCGAGGACGCCGTGGTGGAGACCGTCCTCGCCCCCGTCGGACCGCGCCGGTTCGAGGGGCGGGCCGCGGTCGCCGAGCGCTTCGCGGAGGTCGCCGCGAACTCGCCCCTGAAGCTGACCGCGACGAACGTGGTGATCCGGGAGACCGACGACCCGGAGGTGATCGTCTCCGAATGGACCTACCAGGCGCACCACCGGGTGACCGGGCGGGACTTCGAGGCCGCGAACATCCAGGTCCTGCGGGCCCGCGACGGCCTGATCGTCAGCACCAGGGACTACCACGACCACCTGGCCCTCGCCGTGGCCGGCGGCAACCTGCCGGAGCTGGTCGAGGCGCTCAACGGCCAGTAGCAGCGGGTAACCGACCGCTGCGGGCCGGGGTTCCCCGTGGGGCCCCGGCCCGCAGCACGTCCTGCCGGCGGCGCGGACGCGACGTCCACTACCGGTCGAGCGGGACGGTCTCGATCGTGTCCCAGTCGACCGGCGCGGACGCGACGTCCACTACCGGTCGAGCGGGACGGTCTCGATCGTGTCCCAGTCGATCCGCCACACCGGCTCGTCCCCGCCGGACGGCACGACCCGCCGCCAGGACACCTCGACGAGCACGATCCGGCCCACCGTGAACGGGGCGTGGCCGGGCCGGACGCGGTGGACGATCTGCGCCAGTTCGTCGCTGTCGGTGTCGGCGATCGCGTACCCGGCGGTCATGTGCAGCACACCGAGCGGGTAGCCGGTGGACTCGGCGCCGCGGACCCGGTGGACGGCGGCGCGGACCCGGTGCTGGAGGACGGCGAGCCGGTCGTCGGGGTGGAGGTCGAGACGGACGCCGGTGCGGTAGGCGATCGGCGATCCGGCCTGGAGGGCGATCGGGCCGAGACCGGCCACCTCGGCCCGGAGCCGGTCGGCGAGTTCGGCCCGCTCGGCGGTGCCGATGGCGGCGGCCGGGGCGTCCGTGATCATGTCGAGGGTGATGTGGGCACGGTCGTCGGAGAGCGGCTCGACCGGCAGTCCGGCGAGGGCCTTGCGCAGGCCGACGAACAGGGTCCGCAGGGCCGAGCCCTCGGGCAGGTCCGGCAGGGCGTAGACCTGGAGGACCCGGAGGCCGTCGGGCCACGGCTTCGTGCCGAAGGTGGGGTGGAACGCTTTCACAGCGCCTCCTCGCTGACGGGCCGGACCCGGCTGGACCCGGGTGGACCGGGTGGACCGGGTGGACCCGGCTGGTTGGTCGGTTCGCCGGTCGGTCCGCCGATCCTGGCAGTCGGCAGGGCTTCGGGCGGGCGCATCTCCTCCGGATCACCCGTTCGGGAACGCGGCCGAGTCTCGTACCGCCGGCCAGGAGGAATCGCGGAACGTCGCACGGGCCTCGGCGGACGCGCCGTCCGTGTGCGCCCGTGCGCGGCTGCTGTGCTGACCGTGGCGGCTGGTGTCATAGGTGCCACGCCTGGCAACCGAGTCGCGGGGGGAACGGGTGGGAGCACGCAGGCCGCCGGCGCGGCGCAGGGGTTCGCGGAAGGGTGGCGGTGGGGAGGCCGCCGTCCTGGCGGTGGTCGGCACCGTGGTCGTGTTCGGCCTGGTGCTGACGCTGCTCCGCTGGCTGTTCGCCCACTGGTGGCTGCTGGTGCTTCTGCTCGCGGCCGGCGCCGGCGTCGCCGTGCTTCTGGTCAGGGCGCGGCTGGCCCGGGAGGCCGCGGCGCGCGAGCGGCAGCGCCGGCTGCGGCTGGCGCTGACCGGGCCCGGCGGCCTGGACCACCTGGGGCACCGGGACTTCGAGTACGCCGTGCGGGATCTGCTGCGCCGCGACGGCTGCCGCGCCGAGCAGGTCGGCGGCGGCGGGGACCAGAGCGCGGACGTCCTGGCGACGGACCCGATGGGCCGGCGCTGGGTGCTGCAGTGCAAGCACAAACAGGACCCGGCGGGCGGCGCGGCGGTCGGTGTCGGCGTGCTCTACGCGCTGGTGGGCACGAACGAACGGGTGCACCGGGCGCAGGTGCCGGTGGTCGTCACCAACGGCAAGTTCACCGGCCCGGCGGTGAAGTGGGGGCGGGAACAGGACGTCGTCCTGGTCGACCGCGAGCTCCTCGGCCGCTGGGCCTCGGGGGGTCGCCCGCTGTGGGAACTGCTCCCGCGCATCCCGGCGCCGCGCAGCGGCCGCGGCCACTGACCGTCCCCGTCGCTCGTCCCCGCCACTCGTCGCTGCCACTCGTCCCTGCCACTCGTCGCTGCCACTCGTCCCTGCCACTCCGTTCGCCCCCGGGCCGCCGCCGAACCTCCCGCCCCGAACCTCCCGCCCCGGACCGCCGCCCCATCTCCGACCCCATCGGCACACTCGACGCCACGTCAGACCACACCCAGGAACGGGGAATTCCGATGACCGTCAGCGCCTCGGCGGCCTTCGCCATCATCATCCTCATGCGGCTCGGCCGCCGTACCGAAGCCCGCAGCCGGACCGACGAGCGGTTCACCGCCCTCCTCTGCACCGTGTTCGGCGTTCTCATCGCCGCCACCCCCTGGGGTCAGGCGATCCTCCGCCTGGTCGGCGTGATCACGCAGGCGACCCACTGATGGCCGGCCCCTCGGGCCGCCCCCCGCCTGCTCAGATCGCGAGATCGCGGCGCTCCAGCAGGACGAAGGCGGCCGCCAGGCCGGCCAGGCCGACGGCGCAGAGGATCGCGAACGACGCCCAGGGAACACTGCCGTGGGCCAGGGCGTCGCCGGGCGTGTAGTAGTGGAAGGGGCTCAGGTAGCGCAGCGGTGCGGCGGGCGACCAGGCGAGGGCCACGAAGTTGAGGGCGAACCCGACCGCCCCGAAGGCGACCGTGGCACCGACCACGTGGGCCCGGCGCCGGCTCAGCGCCGAGACGGCCAGCACCGGACCGGTCACGCACAGGGTGAACGCGCACCCCAGCAGGCCCGCGGCGAACACCCCTCCGACGGGAACGGCGTCGCGCAGGTCCGGCGAGAGGGCGACACCGAGTGCGACCGTGACGGTGGCGGCGGCGTTGAGCAGGACGGACGCGGCGGCCAGCGCGGCCGCCCGCTCGGCCAGCAGCCGGCGGCGGGAGAGCGGACGGGTCATCAGCAGCTCGATGGTGCCGGACTCGACGTCGGCGGCGACAGCGGCCGCGCCCAGCGAGCCGATCGCGGTGAGCTGGAGGGCGATCCAGAACGGGTGCGTGAGTCCGGCACCGAGCAGCCCGGGGTAGCTGGCGATGGAGACGTCCCCGCTCGAACCGCTGAACGCCTTGAAGGCGCCCGGCGGCGTGCGGCCGCCGCCGAACAGCTCGGTGGGCGGGATGGTGCCGGTGATCACGACGATCAGCGTCTCGAAGACGACCATGCCGATCAGCAGCGCCGCCAGCATCCGGCGGCGGCGGTGCAGGGCGAGCCAGAGCAGCGGCAGACGGCGACTGACCGTGGCCTGGCTCATGAACCCTCCTCCGCTCCGTCGGCCGTCCCCGGTGCACCGGGGGGCGTCCCTGACGGACCGGGGGGCGTCCCCGATGGGCCGAGGACCGGCCCGGGGCCCGTCTCGGCGGCCGTCGGCCCGGTCGCGTAGGTGCGGTAGAGGTCGAGGAAGGCCTCGTCCAGGCCCGCCTCCTCGACCGTGAGGTCGCCGACCGGCAGCGCGGCGAGCAGTTCACGGACCGCCGCCACCACCTCGTCCGGCGGCACCAGCAGTTCCACCCGCGGACCGTCCCAGCGCGGCGACCAGCGCTCCGCCGCACCCAGGGACCGCGCGCCCCCGCCGTCCGCGAGGACGAGCCGGATCCGCCGGGCCCGGGCACGGCGCAGTCCGGCCACCGACTCGACGGTGACCAGCCGGCAGTCGCGGACGATCGCCACCCGGCCGCAGGCCCGCTGCACCTCGGGCAGGACATGGCTGGAGAGCAGCACCGTGCGGCCGGCCGCCGTCTCCTCGGCGAGGAGTTCGAAGAACGCCTCCTGGACCAACGGGTCCAGGCCCTCGGTCGGTTCGTCCAGCACCGTGAGCGCCGGCCGGTGCTGGAGGGCCTGGACGAGCCCGAGCTTCTGCTTCATGCCGCGCGAGTACTCCCCCACCGCCCGGTCCAGGTCGGCCGGCGAGAGGTCGAGCCGGTCGCAGAGTTCGGCCTGCCGCGGCACCGGTGCGCCCTGGAGGGCGGCGAGGAGGTCGAGCGTCTGGCGCCCGGTGAGTTCCGGGTAGAGCCGCAACTCGCCCGGGAGGTAGCCGATCGACGGCGCCAGCCGCCGGTGGTCGGCGACCGGGTCCAGCCCCAGGACGCGGACCTCCCCGGCACTCGGCCGCAGCAGCCCGACCAGGCAGCGCAGCGTGGTGGTCTTGCCCGCGCCGTTCGGGCCGAGCAGGCCGAAGACCTCCCCCGCACCGACCTCCAGGTCCAGACCGTCGATGCCGACGGTCCGCCCGTACCGCTTCGTCAGCGAGCTGAGCTCGACCACCGCCGCGCCGCTCTCGTGCATGCCGCACCTCCCGTGGTGACTGCTGCTCCATGGTGCCCGCACCGGACCACCGCGAACCTGCAGGCCCGTCGGTCGGGCCTCGCGCGGAACGACGGCTGCCGACGCCGGCCGGGAAGCCGGGTCGATCGGCCGATCCGTCGAACGGCCGAACGGTCGAACGAGCCTCGGTGATCGCTAGCATCGGGCCATGGAATCGATCGAACGCGCGGCCGGTGCCGTCATCGGGTCGGCGGTGGGCGACGCCCTCGGCGCGCCCTTCGAGTTCGGCCCCGCGGGCGCGTTCACCGCGCGGTTCCCGCCGTCCGCCGCCGGCGGCGAGATGTGCGGAGGCGGCGGCTGGGATCCGGGTGAGGCGACGGACGACACGCAGATGGCCGTGCTGGTCGCGGAGTCCCTGGTCGAGCGCGGCGGTCTCGACCTGCCGGACGTCTTCGCCCGCTTCCAGCGCTGGGCCGCCTCCCAGCCGAAGGACATCGGGCTGCAGACCGAGGACGTGCTGACCAACGGCCTGCCCTGGGACCTCGCGGCGGCCCTGCACTTCCGGACCAACCTCCGCGCCGCCGGGAACGGCTCGCTGATGCGGGCCTCGACCTCGGCGGTCCACTTCGCCGGGCAGGGCCGCGAGGCGACGATGGACGCGGCCCGTCGCATCGCCGCGCTCACCCACGGGGACCGCGCGGCCTGGGAGGGCACCGCCGTCTTCCACGAGCTGATCCGCCTCACCCTCGCCGGGGCCGATCCGCTCGACGCGCTCCCGGAGGTGCTGGACCTCGTGGCCCCGGACCACCGGCAGCGCTACGCCGCCGTGCTGTCCCCCGGCTGGCACCCCGACCGCGCCACCGAGGCCAACGGCGCGGTCTGGCCGTGCCTGGGCTCCGCGGTCTGGGCCCTGCGCACCACGGACGGCTACGAGGCGGCGGTGCGCGCCGCGATCGACCTCGGCGGCGACACGGACACCGTCGCCGCCGTCACCGGCGGTCTCGCCGGTGCCCGCTACGGCCTGGCCGCGGTCCCGGCCCGGTGGACGGAGCCACTGCACGTCCCGCTGCCGGGGCCCGGCAGCCGGGTCCTCCGTCTGCCCGACCTGCTCGCACTCGTGGAGCGGCTCGTCGGCTGACGCCTCCGGCGCGTCGTCACTTCGGCTCCGCCGCGGGCGCGGCCACGGCGACGCGCGGCGGCCGACGCCTACGGCGAGGCGGCGGCGACCAGCGCCGAGCGGCAGGTGGCACCGGGCCGACGTAGTGCCTGGAACTCATGGAGCGGGACCGCCCGCCCGTGCTCCGGCCGGTCCCGGCGCCGCCGCGGAACCGCCTTCCGTCCGGCCGCGACCGCGTGGCATGATCGGCCGCCGTGCCCAACTCCACCGCGACCGCCACCCGCCCGCGGACCTGCCCGCACTGCACGGCGTCCCTCGACCCCGACCCACGCTTCACCGTCTGGTGCCCGCAGTGCGAGTGGAACCTCGTACCGGAGCACGAGGCCGCCGGGCAGGCGGCCAAGGACGCGAGGACCACCGCACGCGAACGGGCCGCCGCCGAGCGGACCGAGCGGCTGTTCCGGGAGGTCGCCGCAGGATGCGCCGACACCACCCGCCAGGACTGGCTGGCTGCCTCCGCCGTCGCCACCGCCATCCACCTCAGCACCGCCGCGCTGGCCGGCTGGGGAGTCTGGCTGCTCGTCACGGGCAACACCCCGCTCCGTTGCCTCGGCGCCGTCGTCCTCACGGTCGTGTTCCTGCTGCGCCCCCGGCTCGGCCGGGCACCCCGCGGCACCGGGGTGCTGACTCGCGCCGAGGCCCCCGCCCTGTACGGGCTGACCGACCGGCTCGCCGAGCGGCTCGGGGCGCCGAAGACCGACGTCATCCAGGTCAACGGGGAGTTCAACGCGAGCATGGCGGTGGTCGGGCTGCGCCGCACGTCCGTCCTGACCATCGGACTGCCGCTCTGGGAGGCGGCGGACGACCGGCAACGCATCGCGCTGCTGGGGCACGAGCTCGCCCACCGCGTCAACGGCGACCAGCGCAGCGGCCTCTGGCTCGGCTCGGCGATCGGCGCGCTGGCGCACTGGTACGACCTCGCCGCGCCGCGGCGCCGCGCCGGGGGAGCCGGCATCGGCGTGATGAACCTGCTGTTCCTCTTCGCCGACTACCTCAGCAACGCCTTCCTGCACGTCGTCGCCTGGCTGCTGCTCCGGGTGCTCCGCCTGCTCCGGCGGCTCACGGCCCGGGCCGGTCAGCAGGCCGAGTACCGTGCCGACGAGCTCGCCGCCCGGGCGGCGTCCACCGAGGCGGCGAGCGGGATGCTCACGGCGTTGCTGTTCGACGAGGCCGTGGGCACGGCGGTGCTGCGGGTGCGCGCCAAGATCCAGTCCCGGCCCAGGAGCACCCGCCGCGAGCCCGCGTCCGCGCCGGACACCGACCTCCTCTGGCAGGAGCTGCGCGACCACCTGGCAGGCCTTCCGCCGCTGGAGCGCGACCGGCTGGTCAGCCGCTCCCGGGCCGAGGGGCATTGCGTGGACGCGACCCACCCGCCGACCCACCTCCGGCTCGCGCTGCTCGCCGAGCGCCCGCCCGTCCCGGCCGCCGTCACCGCGACACCCGAGGAGTCCGCCGCCATCCACGCCGAACTCGCCCCCCACCGCGCCCGGACGGCGCACGCCTTCCTGGCCGGCTGAGCCGGCCTCGGGCCCGCGGCATCACGACGTCCTGTCCACGGGGCTGGTGTCCGCGGGCCGCTCCGGTCGCCCCGGCTGCCCGCGTCTCTCCGGTCGCTCCGGTCGCGGGCGGGGGCGCCGGGCGGGCACCGCCCAGCTGCCCCGGACGGCGGCGGTGAGCCGGTCCCGCCCGAGCGCTTCGACCCCGACCACGGCGACCGCGCTCCAGCAGCTCCGCCCGACCGGGGCCAGTGCCTCCTCCGCCAACCGCCACCCCGGCGGGACGGCCGCCCCCGCCTCCAGGGCGGTGAGCAGCCGGCGCGCGCGATAGGACGGGCGCCGGACGTCTCCGTTCTCCCCGGTCTCCTGCCGCCGCCGGTGGCGCCGGGCCGGGAGCGCGGCCACCAGCAACGCGGCGATGCCGCCCAGGATCACGGCGGGGCCCCGGTCGGCGCCGAGCAGCACCACCGCCGCCCGGCCGGTGAGGACCGCGACAGCCGTCAGTGCGACGGTGACCAGGGCGGGGACGGCGAGCCGGGCCAGCGCCTCCGGGGAACGCCGGGCCTTCGACGCTCCGCGCGCCCCCGCCACTCCCGACGTCCCCGGCCGGCCCGACGTCTCCGGCCGGCCCGACGTCCACTGGCCGCCGACCAGTAGCCCCCGGCGCCGCAGTGCGGCCTCGAGCTCCGCGGCCGGCGCGCTCGAGCCGAACGCGGCCCGCGGACGGCCGAACCAGGCGGTACCGGACGGGCCGACCGCCGCCAGCAGCACGGCTTCGACCTCGTCCCGGGGCCGGGGGCGGATGACCCGCAGCATCCCGTTCCGGTCCATCTCCAGCCGGTTGGTGAGGACCATCCGCAGCAGCACGGTCTCGGCCACCCGCCACGCGCCGCCGGCCAGGAACGCCAGCTCGTACAGCGACAACTCCTCGTCGGCCGACGGCCGTTCGACGGCACTCCCGTCGCGCAGTCCGCGCACAACCACCACTCCCCCACGCCCCACCGGCCGGGGCCGATCGAACTCGACCGGCCGACCGGCCGAACCGGCCGGCCACCCCGGCACCGACCGCCCCGGTGCCGGCAAGACTACCGAGGCCGCAGCGGCCGTGCCTCGCACGGGCGGCCGCTCCGAGGAGCGGGCACCCGGCGGGCGCTCGGCCGGCACCCGGCGGGCGCGGCTACGATCGGCCGCGTGCTCCCCGTCTCCGTTCACGACCGGTCCGAACTCGCCGCCCTGCTGCAGCGTGATCCCGCGCTGCACGCCTACGAGTTGGGCGATCTCGACGACTTCTTCTGGCCCTGGACGGTCTGGTACCGCCACCGCGACAGCGTCGCGCTGGTCTACCACGGCAACGGGCACCCGACCCTGCTCGCCTTCGAACGGCCCGAACGCGTGGGCGCACTACGGGAGTTGCTCACCGGCCTGCGCCCGCTGCTCCCCCGGCGCTTCCACGCGCTGGTCACGGAGGGCGCCGAGGATGTGCTCGGCGACGGGCCGGACGTCGAGCCGCACGGACTGCACCTCCGGATGGCGCTGACCGACCGGGCCGGGGTGCTCGCCCGGGCGCCGCAGGCCGAACCGCTCACCCGGGCCGACCTGGCCGACCTGCTGGAACTGTACGGCGCCGCCTACCCGGACAACTGGTTCGACCCGCGCATGCTCGACACCGGCCAGTACGTCGGCATCCGGGACGAGGGCGAGCTCGTCGCCACCGCCGGCGTGCACGTGTGGTCGCCCGCCTACCGGATCGCCGTCCTGGGCAACGTCGCCACGCACCCGCGCGTCCGCGGCCGGGGCCTCGGCCGGGCCGTGGTCTCGACGCTCTGCGGCCGTCTCCTCGACACCGTCGACCACGTCGCCCTGAACGTCAGGGCGAACAACGCCGCGGCGGTCGGGCTCTACACGTCGCTCGGCTTCGACGCCGTCGGGCACTTCCACGAACTGACCGCCGGCCGCCAGTGAGGACGTTCCCGAGCGACTGAGCCCGCCCCGTGCCCGAAAGGGCAAGCGGAGGTGGGGTTGTCACCCGGTCGGACCGGGAGGCCTGCACCCGTGAATCCGCGCCACCCCGTTCCTAGCATCGACAGCATGCGTACTCATCAACTTCCTTGTACAGCAGGCTCGGTGGGCAGGAGCAGGGTCACCGGCCGCCGCCTCACGGCCGCCGGACTCGCGTTCGCGGCGGCCCTGGCCGTCGTGTCCGCCACCGCGGGACCGGCCCGGGCCGAGTCCGGCCTGGGCGCCGACGGCGCCGCGGCCGCCCCACGCGGGCTGGAGCGCTACTACCACCAGCGGCTCGACTGGCACAGCTGCGTACTCGGCCCCGACGACCAGGAGGGCGCCGAGTTGGAGCGGGCCGGTGCGCGGTGCACGGAGGTCACCGTGCCGCTCGACTACGGCGAGCCCGGGGGCCGCACCCTCGGCGTGGCGATCTCCCGGATCAAGGGGAGCGACACCGCACACCGGATCGGCGCACTGCTGCTCAACGACGGCGGCCCGGGCGGGGCGACGCTCGGCAGCCCGCCGCGCGTCCGGGCCGCGCTGAAGGACACCGCCGGCCGCTACGACATCATCGGCATGGACCCCCGCTTCGTCGGCCGCAGCAACCCGCTGGACTGCGGCTGGCCGGTCGGCAGCAGCCTGATGTCGGCGGGGCTGAGCCGGGCGAGCTTCGAGCGCCAGGTGGCCCTCCAGAAGGACCTGGCCGCCAAGTGCCGGGCCGCCGCCGGACCGCTGCTGCCGCACGCGAGCACCCGCAACACGGCCCGCGACATGGACGTCATCCGGGGCGCGCTCGGCGAGCGCAGGCTCAACTACCTCGGCGTCTCGTACGGCACCTACCTGGGCACGGTCTACACCCAGCTGTTCCCCGGCCGCACCGACCGGGTGGTGCTCGACGGCGCGCTCGACCCGCGCACGTACGGGCCGGGGCTGTTCCCGACCCTCGTGGACGCGAACGAGCACGCGCTCGCCGACTGGGCGGTGTGGGCGGCGGCCCGCGCGGACACCTACCACCTCGGCCGGACGGGCGAGGAGGTGATCGAAGGCGTCCGGCGCACCGTCGAGGCGGCCGGGCGGGCCCCGCTGACCGTCGGAACGGGCTCCGACGTGTTCCGGCTCGACGACACCCAGGTGCCGCTCGTGATCTTCGGCGGGCTCGCGGACGACACCGAGGAGTCGCGGGCGAGCACCGCCCTCGCCCTGGCGGCCCTGGCCGACGCCGCAGCCGGGCGGCCGGCGACGCCGCTGACGCCGGACTTCGTCGCGATGCTGCGGTTCGCCACCACCGGTCAGGACTCGGCGTCCGGCAGCGCCCAGATGGCGATCCTCTGCGCCGACGGCGCCGCCCCGCGCGACCCCGAGGTCTACTGGCGCGCGGTCGAACGCAGCCGCGCCGAGCACCCGTTGCTCGGCCCGCTGCTGAACAACGTGAGCACCTGCGCGTTCTGGGACCGCCCGCGCGAGCAGCGCACCGAGGTGCGGCACGACGTCCCGGCGCTGATCGTGGCCGCGACCGGCGATCCGCGCACCACCTACCGGGACAGCACGGCCCTGCACGGTCTGCTGCCCAGCTCCCGGCTGCTGACGCTCCGGGGCGCCAACCGGCACGCGCTGTACGGGATGTACGGCAACGCGTGCGTGGACGACGCCGTCAACGCCTACCTGGCGACCGGGCGGCTGCCGCAGTCCGACCGGACCTGCGACAAGTGACCGGGTGACAGCGGGCGGGACCGGGCGACCGGTCCCGCCCCGGCGTCCCGGCCCAGGGGGCAGGCGGCCCGGCCCAGGGGGCAGGCGTCCCGGCCCCGCCCGGTGTCCCGGTCGGCTGGGCCCGGCGTCCCGCCGGGAGGGCCTCGCGGTCGGGTCCCGGCGGCGGGGCGGCGGCCTCTGGGGCCCGGGCGCCGTTCCGCGCGACGGTGGAGTCCTCACCGAGGAGGTGCCCCGCGATGCGACGGATCAGGATCAGCAAGCAGCAGGCCCACCCGCGGCCGCGGCCGCCGCTCGACCTGCGGACGCCGTCCGGCCGCCCGCTGCCCTACTGAGCCCGTGGGGCCCGCCAGGAGAGCCGGCGGCCGCCCTACGCCCGCGGTGGAGCGGGCGGCGGCCCGGCCGGGGACGCCGGCGACGGAGCGGGGCGGGGCGCACCGGTGGCCGCCCGGGCCACCACCAGCAGGAACAGCCCGCAGACCGCGACCAGCGCCCAGCCCGGGCGGGTGGCACCGGCGAGGGCGGCCGGCGCGGTGTCCGCGACCAGGCCGCCGGCGGCGGCGATACCGACGGCCGCGCCGAGCTGACGGGCGGTGGAGGTGATCGCGCCGGCCACCCCGGCCCGGGACGGCGGCAGCCCGCTGACGGCGGTGTTGGTGAGCGGGGCGTTGGCGAAACCGAAGCCGATGCCGATCAGCAGGTAGGCCGTCAGGAGCAGCAGCACGCTCGTGTCCGGGCCGAGCCCGACCAGGCAGAGCCCGCCCGCCGCCAGGAACCCGCCGGCCGCCAGCAGCGGCCGGCGCGGCCCGAGGCGGCCCACCAGCCGGCCGGACAGCGGCGCGCAGACGGTCGCCCCGAGCGCCAGCGGCAGCGTCGCCACCCCGCTCGCCAGCGGCGACCAGCCGCGGGTGTGCTGGAGGTAGAAGGTGTTGAGCAGCAGCGTCACGTTGAGTGCGACGAACACCGCCACCGCCCCCAGGACGGCGGTCGTGAAGGCCGGGCGCCGGAAGAGCCGGAGGTCCATCAGCGGCGCGCTCCGGCGCGTCTCGACCCACCCGAAGCCGGCCGCCGCGAGGGCGGCGACGACGTACCCGGCCAGCACCGGGAGTGACGTCCACCCCAGGCGCGGGCCTTCGAGCAGGACGCCGACCGAGACACCGACGACCACCGTGAGCAGCGCCTGCCCGGGCAGGTCGAGCCGTTGCGCCTGCGCCGCCCGGGACTCCGGGACGAACACCGCGCTGAGCGCGAGCGCCACCACGACGACCGGCACGCCGGCCCAGAACACCGACTGCCAGCCGAGCGCGGCGACGAGCGCGCCGCCGGTGACCGGTCCGGCGGCCATGCTGAGCCCGAAGACCGACGCCCAGACGCCGATCGCCTGGGCCCGCTCCCGCGGGTCGGGCATGGCGTTGACCACGATCGCGAGCGCCACCGGGCTCAGCATGGAGGCGCCCACCCCCTGCGCCGCCCGGGCGGCGACCAGCATCCCCACGGAGGGGGCGAGCGCGCAGGCCAGCGAGGCCACCCCGAACACGGCCAGGCCGGTCTGGAAGATCCGGCGCCTCCCGAACCGGTCCGCCAGCGAGCCGGAGGTGATCAGCAGGCTCGCCAGGACGAGGGTGTAGGCGTCGACGATCCATTCCAGACCGCGCGTCCCCACCCCCAGGCCGTCTCCGATCGCGGGCAGCCCGACGTTGACGATGGTGGTGTCCAGCCCCACCAGGAACATGCTCAGGCAGCAGACGGCCAGCACCGTCCAGCGTCGGCGCGCGCTGAGCGCGGGTGGCGCAGTGGTCGGTATCGCGGTCGTGGTCACGACTCACCTCTCGGTCCGGAACGATCTCCCCGTCATGCTCGGACCGGCCGTGCGTCACCGCCCAGCGGATTTGCGGATCCCGCAAATCGGCGGACCGACCGGACTGGCAGACTGGCCGCATGGACAGCGACATCGAGGCGCTCCTCGACGCCATCGGCCCCCGGCTGCGGGCGCTCCGGCACGACCGCGGCCTCACCCTCAAGGAGCTGGCGGCCACCACCGGGCTCTCGCTCAGCACCCTGTCCCGGCTGGAGTCGGGCAAGCGGAGCCCCACGCTCGACCTGCTGATCCCGCTGGCCCGGGCGCACCGGATCGCCCTCGACCAGCTGGTCGCCGCCCCGGCCACCGGCGACCCGCGGGTCCACCTGACGCCCCTGCACAAGAGCCAGGGCAGCGTCCTCGTGCCGCTGACCCAGTACCCGGGCCGGGTCCAGGTGTTCAAGCAGGTGCTGGCACCGCGCGAGCCCAAGCTGGTCACCCACAACGGCTACGAGTGGCTCTACGTCCTCGCCGGCGAGCTCCGCCTGCTCCTCGGCGAGCGGGAGTTCACCCTCCGCCCGGGCGAGGTGGCCGAGTTCGACACCGCCGAGCCCCACTGGTTCGGCCCGGCCGGCCCCGCCGCCGTGGAGATCCTGCACCTCTTCGGCCCCCACGGCGACCAGGCCGTCACCACCGTCACCGCCGCCCACCCCGGCCCGGACGGGCCGGACGAGCCGGACGAGCCGGACGGACCGCCGCCCGCAGCCGCCGGCCGGTGACGTCCCCGGCCCCGCTCCCCGCGCGAACCGCAAGGCCGTCCTCATGGTGCACGGCAGGAGCAGCCCGGCGCTGGCGGGAAGGGCCGTTTCGAGAGGGACGGGACCGGCACCCTCAGCCCGGCGCCATAGCTCCCCGAACCCCGGACCCACCCTTGGTCCCGCGCCGGCGGCGTCCGTCGCTATCGTGCTGCTGTGACCGGCTCTTCGCAGCGTCCGCTGCTGTTCCTCGACGTCGACGGACCACTCATCCCGTTCGGCGGGCCGCCGGAGCAGTACCCGACCTACCCCGCAGCTCCCGAGGTGCTCGGCGCGTACGCGAATCCGCTCCTGGCCCGGATCGATCCCGAACACGGCCCCCGGCTGGCCGCGCTCCCCTGCGAGATCGTCTGGGCCACGACGTGGATGGCCGACGCGAACGAGTGCGTCGCTCCCCTGATCGGTCTGCGGCAACTGGCCGTGGTGGTCTGGCCGGAGCCGTCCGCCACCGATGCCCAGGACGAGCGCGACGGACTGCACTGGAAGACCCGCGCCCTCGTCACCTGGGCGGCAGGACGCCCCTTCGCCTGGGCCGACGACGAGATCACCGCCACCGACCGGGCCTGGGTCGCCGCCCACCACCCGGGCCCCGCCCTGCTCCACCGAGTCGACCCCCGCCTCGGCCTGACCGACGGCGACTACGCGGCCCTCGGCTCCTGGCTGCGACAGCAGTTCTGACACCCCGCGGGAGAACGCGCCATCAGCTGTCGTACGCCGAATCTCGATGACCGTCCTCGTCGATCTGCCCCGGGCAGGTCGGGCAGCTGGGGTAGGGCAGGGACAGGAAGATCTTCGGCTCCGGCCGGTGAGAAGGGGGCATTTCGAGGGGCTGGAACCGCAGGATTTCCTGCCGGACGGCTGTATCTGAGCCCTTCTTTGGGTGGCCACGGTGCCCGACCGAGGCCGACGGCGCGGCGCCCATCGTGCACAGCACTTCGATCCGATCGTGCAGCTGACCCACGGTCCGCAAACCGCTCCGCCTCGTTGGGCCTGGAAAGAAGTGGCCTCCGGGGGCGGGCGGAAAGTAGTTTGTCGCCGCCCTGCACCTCGCCCCCAAGGAGTTCACATGTTCGAGAACGTCCAGGGCCTCGCGCCGGAACGCGTGGCCCGACTCGCCTCCTTGGTCGAGCAGTGCGCGCCGTTGCTGGAGCAGAACGAGGGCATGGAACATGTCCAGCGACTGCTTCGAGACCTCGGGACCGGGGTCATGGACGCGGTCCTGGTCACGCGGGAGCTCCTGGGAGCCGGCCCGGGCGACCTCGGGGAGGCCAAGAGTGCCGTGCTGTCGAGCGCCGCACGGACCGCCGAGCTGCAGACGCATCAGCAACTCGTGGACGTGATCGAGAAGGCCGGGGACGTTGTCGACGGCCTCCATCGCCTGGCCCACGCCCAAGGGGGCACCCGGCTTGTCGCCATCGACGGCCCGGGAGGGTCAGGAAAGACGACGTTGGCTGCCGCGGTCTCCCTGCAAGTCGACGATGCGGTCATCGTCCACGTCGACGACTTCTACCGTCCCCTGCCGGACGAGGAGCGAGAGCGGCTGGACGCGGAGCAGGGCTACCACCGCTACTTCGACTGGGAGCGCCTCCGGGACGAGGTCCTGATCCCGCTGCGGGACGACCGGGCCGCCCGGTACCAGGTCTACGACTGGGCCACCGGACAACTCGGAGGCTGGCGCGAGATCGCCCCCGGCACCGCAGTGATCGTCGAAGGGGTCTACTCCGCCCGCCCGGAGCTCGCTCCCTACTACCACTTCACCGCCTACGTCGACGCTCCGCGAGACCTCTGTCTGCGCCGCGTGCGAGCACGCGGCGCAGACCCCGAGGAATGGATCGCGCGCTGGCGTGCCGCCGAGGACCACTACCTGCACACCACGTGGCCCCAGACCAGAGTCGACCTCCTCGTCCGTGGTTACTGAGGCGGAGAGAGCCGATCCCCGGCGCGGCTCTGACCAGAACGCGAAGGGCTCGGCAGTCGCCGGGAGTGCGGTCCGGGCGACGGACAGCAGCTCGGTGTTCATGAGCAGATGCTGGGCGGGGCTCCGACAACGGACGGCCCCGAGCCGGCCCGCCGCTGGTCGGCACACCCGGGGCAATCGCGCTCAGCGGGGCCAACGAGCTCAGTGTCGCCGCCGCCGGATTTGATCGCGTCGCCGTCCCTTCGGCCCTGTCGCCCCATCAGCCGGGCGCGGCTCGGCCGTGCCGTGCGTGCAGGACGACTCTTTCGCGCTCCGCCATCGATCCGCCCCGCGTCTGCTATGACTTGAACATGCCACCCGGGCGGGCGATGCCACGGCCGTCCGCCGAGGTGGCTACGGAGGGGCACACCGGGGGGAACGGGGGCTGGACGTGGAGTTGAGGGTGCTCGGGCCGATGGAGGCGGTCGACGGCGGCTGTCCCGTCGCCCTGCCGGGTGGCCGCGCCAGGGTGGTACTCGCCGTCCTCGCGCTGCACCCCGGGCGGCCGGTGTCCGTGGCCCGGCTGACCGACACCGCGTGGGACGCGAAACCGCCGGCCACCGCCCGGGCCCAGGTCCAGGCCATGGTGTCGACGCTCCGCCGTGCCCTCGCCGCGGGCGACCCCTCGGGTCCGACCCTCATCGACACCCAGGGCGCCGGCTACCGGCTCTGCGCCGACGCCGTGGAGACCGACCTCGGCATGTTCCAGCGGCTCGTTCGCGAAGGGCGGGCGGCGGCGGCCGGGCAGCGGCCGGCCGAGGCGGCGCCGCGGCTGCGGGCCGCGCTCGGGCTGTGGCGCGGGCCGGCCTTCGACGGGCTGCCGTCGGAGCCGCTGCAGGCCGAGGCGGCGCGTCTGGCCGAGGACCGGCTGGCGGTCCTGGAGGAGTGCCTGGACCTCGAACTCTCCATCGGGGCAAGGCCGGACCTGGTCGCCGAGATCCGCGCGGTGGTCCACGCCCACCCCCTGCGGGAGTCCGCGTACCGGCTGCTGATGCTCGCCCTCCACCGGGCGGGCCGCACCGCGGAGGCGCTGGCCGTCTTCCAGGACGCGCGGCGTGTGCTCGCCGCCGAGCTGGGCGTGGAGCCGGGCGCCGCGCTCCAGCAACTGCACCAGCGCATGCTGACCGAGGATCCCGCGCTGCTCCCGGTCGCGACGATCGACCCGGCCACGGCGGCGGTCCCTCCGGCCGGCCCGACGCCGGCCCCCGTACGCGCTCCGCTCTTCGGCCGGGACGCGGAACTGGCGGACCTGCAGGAGCTGCTCGCGGGACGACGGCTGGTGACCCTGGTCGGCCCGCCCGGCGTCGGCAAGACCCGGCTGGCGCTCGCCGCCGCCGAGGCGGTCGCCGTCGGAGTGCGGGACGGCGTCTGGCCGGTGGAGCTGGACGCCGTGACCGACCCCGGTCTCGTCCCCGCGGCCGTCGCCGCCGCGCTGGGGCTGCCCGCCGGACCCGGCCGACCGCTCCTCGACGCCGTGGCCGCGGGCCTGGCGACCCGGGACACCCTGCTGGTGCTCGACAACTGCGAACACGTGCTGGAGGCGTGCGCCGACCTGGTCGACTCCCTGCTGACCCGCTGCCGCGGGCTGCGCGTCCTCGCCACCAGCCGGGAGCCGCTGGCGGTGCCCGGCGAGACGGTGCGCCTGGTCGAGCCGCTGGACCTGCCCGCGACCGACTGCGCCGAGGAGGTCCTGCGGTCCGCGGCCGGCCGGATGCTCGCCGACCGGGCCGCCGCGCAGGTGCCGGCGTTCGCCGTCACCGCGGCGACCGCGCCCCCGGTGGCCCGGATCTGCCGGGCCACCGAGGGGCTGCCGTTGGCACTGGAACTCGTCGCCGCGCAACTGCGGACGCTGCCCGTCGCCGAGGTCGCCGCCCGGCTGGACCAGCAGCTGGAGCTCCTCGCGCGGCGCCGGGCCCGCCCGGCCCGGCACGCCTCGCTGCGGTCCGCGATCGAATGGAGCCACCGGCTGCTGACCGAGGAGGAGCGCGACGTCTTCGCCCGGCTGTCGGTGTTCGCGGGCGGCTTCACCGCGGAGGCCGCCCGGGCCGTGCTCGGCGGGCGTGACGCGCAGGAGCAGGACACGCAGGGCCAGGACGTCGACGGGCACGGCGCCGGTGCGGGCCGGGTGGGCCCGGTGCTGCGTGACCTCGTCGACCGCTCGCTGCTGGTGGCGGAGCCCGACGCCGACCCGGCGCGCTACCGGCTGCTGAGCGCCGTACGGGAGTTCGCGGCGGAGCGGCTGGCCGCCGCCGACGCGGACCGGCCCGAGAAGGTGCGACGCCGGCACGCCGGGTACTACCGGGACTTCGCCGCCCGGGTCGAGGAGAGGGTGTCCGACGGGAGCGACGTCAGGCTCCGGGCCGCGCTGCGGCGGGACCTGCCGAACCTGCGTGCCTGCCTCGACTGGGCCCTCGGGTCCCGTGAACCCGCCACCGCCGAGGCGGCGTTGGCCGCTTCGGTACCGAGCCATCCGGTGCCGGACCGTCCGATGCCGGGCGACCTGCAGCCGGGCGACCTACTGCCGGGCGACCTGCTGCTGGGCGCGGACCTGGTCGGCGCCACGGCGTGGCTGTGGGCCGCGCTTCCGCGCGAGGGACTGCACTGGGTCGGGCGGGCGCTGGCCCGGCTGGCGCCGCCCCTGCCTCCCGAGGCGTCCCGGCGCGTGCAGTACGCGGCGGGCATGATCTCCTTCGGCGTCGACCTGAACGACTCGGCGAGCAGGCTGGCCGAGGCCGCCCGTCTCGCCGAGGGCTGCGGCGACGCCCGCCTCCGGCTGGAGGCCCTGGCCCAACTCTCCGTCGTCCGCTGCCTCCAGGGCCGCGCGGCGGAGGCCGTCGCCATCGCGGAGGCCGTGCTGCCGCCGGTCCTGGAGCACGGCACCCGGTCCGCCGGGGCACAGGTCCGCACCGCGCTGGCGATCGCCCACTGCGGCCTCGGCGAGCTGGACCGCGCCCGTGCGCAGCTGGACCTGGCCGAGGAGGTGCTGGTGGCCGCCGGCGCCACCACGCCGACGGCGGTCGCGCGTTGGGCCCAGGCGGAGGTGGCCTACTACGCCGGTGACGCGGCGCGGGCCGTGGTTCTGTCCGAGGCCGCCCTGCGGGACACGGCCGGGGCGGACGACCTGTTCGCCTTGGTGTGCCGCCGGTCGCAGCACGCCCGGAACCTCGGTGCGGCGGGTGACCGCCGGGCGGGCGCGCGGTGGCTGGCCGCCGTCCTGCGGGAGTGCCTGGAGGCGGGACTGTGGATGCCCGCGGTGGACGCGCTCACCACCGCCGCACGTCAGGAGGCCGACGCCGGACGCCCGGAGCGGGCCGCGCTCCTGCTGGGCGGGGTGGAACCCCTGCGGGAGCGGACCGGACGACACCCCGCCCCCGTGGAGCTGCCGTCGCTGCACGCGCTCCGACAGAGGCTTCGGGCCGGGATGTCCGACGCGGAGCACGAGCACGCGCACGAGTCGGGTGCCATCATGACGGCGGAGGAGCTCATCCGCTACGCCCTCGCCGAGCCCTGAGCCGGTGCGGGCCGATGCGGGCGGGGCGGGCGGTAGGCGGTGAGGGTGCCCTGCGAACGGGGGTCGGGTCCGACGTCCAGGCCGGGGTGCTGAGGGTGGGCGAAGACGCCGTACCGGGCCTCCGGTACGGGCGCGCCCGAGGGCGGCCCGTCCAGGAGGCCCGGTACGGGTTCCGTGCTGACACGGCATCCGGGTGCCGCCGGGTCTCATCCCGGCCGCACCGGTGCTCTGCGCCCCACAGCACGAGCGGGCACGCCCCTACGTGGCGCCGGGCGTCGGGCCCGCGTCGGCCGCTCCTTCCGCTGCTACCGGTAGCGGTACCGGATCCGGCCGCGGGTGAGGTCGTAGGGGCTGAGCTCCACGAGCACCCGGTCCTCCGGGAGGATCTTGATGTAGTTCTTCCGGATCTTGCCGCTGATGTGGGCGAGCACGGTGTGCCCGTTCTGGAGCTCCACCTTGAAGGTGGCGTTGCGCAGGCACTCGGTGACGGTGCCTTCGACTTCGATGCCCCCTGCTGTTTTGGTCATGGTCTCTCACTTCTCCGTACGGTGACGGTGTGGTCGGTGGGAATAAGAAAGTGCCGTGTGGCGGAGCGTCAGCGGCGGACGAGCTCCAGGGTGCTGCCCGCGCGCCGGGCCCCGATGCCCTCGAACAGGGCGATGGCCGCCGGGTTGGACTCGTCCACCTCGGCCCACGCCGAGTCCGTCCCGGAGTGGTGCAGCGAACCCAGCACGTGGGCCAGCAGCGCCCGGGCGATGCCCCGGCGCTGCCGGTCGGCCCGGACGGCGATCAACCCGATCCGTGGCTGCCGGGGCAGCGGCGCCACCCGGACCAGTCCCAGGTACTCGTCCGACTGCCGCGCCACCACGTACCTCGACGGGTGGAGCACGGTGGTTCCCACCGGGCACGGCAGCACCTCGGCCGGCATCGACCGCCAGCCGACGGCGGCCTCGACCTCGTCCCGGACGACGCGGTCCAGGGCGCGCAGCGGCCCTTGCTCCGCCTCACCGGCGGGCACGATGGTCACCCCCGCCGGGGGTCGCACCGCGCCGAGCCCCGTGATTTGCGGGTCGGTGGGCACGAGGTAGCCCCGCTCGCGGCGCTCGGCCGTGAAGCCGGCCCGTTCCCAGGCGGACGTCGAGTCCTGGTCGGCCTCGTCGACCACGGTGTACAGCGGTGTCGGCAGGTCCGCCAGCACGGCGTCGGCGATGCGGTCGAAGACCGCGCCGTGCCACGCGTCGATGCTGACGAAGAGCCGCCCGTCGGGCCGGCGCGAGGCGTCGCCGCGGCCGATCAAGCGGTCGTCCTCCACGGCCTGCCACTGCGTGTCGGAAACCCGGGTGACGACGACCGCGTGCTCGCCGGTGCCCGAGGTGGAATGAACGGAGTTCATGGGTGTTGCCTCTCAGGAGTGCCTTGTCCGAGGCGCTCCCGGCGACACCTTCGTCAATCGCCCACCGTGACGGACAAGGGGGAGCACCCACCTGCGTACAGCGTCATGGGTCTCACCTCCTCGCGTTCTCTCACGGCTGCCCAGACGCTACCAGCCGGGTCTCGGCCGGCCAACCCCTTTAATCCAGCGACCGGTTCACACCCTTCGTCCCGCCCATCACTGACACCGATGCCGTCGCGCACTCGGCACGGCACCCCGGCCGTCCTTCTCCGGGTGGCCGGGACGGCAGTTCTCGGCCGCACGGGCCGCGTCCTTGGATCAGTGCTCCCGCCCTGCCTGCAGTCGGAACCCGCCCGCTCACGTTCACCGGGCAGCATCCGCAGAGCTGCCGGTCAGTGGCGTGCCATAGGGTCCACCCATGATCACGCGCCCCACTGGGCAAGCGGCGGGGCCGTACGACGCCGCCTTCCTGCCGCGCCAGCAGATGACCCTCAGGGTCGCCCAGCAGCCGATCTCCGATCCGGTGGCCAAGCTCGGCGGGCAGCCCGTATGGCTGGCCGAGCCCACTTGGCCAGTGGACCCGTCCACCGGGCGCCCGCTGGTGTTCATCGGACAGTTCCCGATCCCAGGAGACGAACTCCGCCTGGCCTACCTCTTCCTCGACGAGGAGGACCTGATCATGGGAGGGACCAACCCGGAGGCCGGCGACGCCATCCTGCTCGTCCAGCCCGACGGCCGCATCCCCTCCTTCGCTGCCGTCGGACCGCCGGGCACCCAGGGCCGGACGCTCTGGCGCTGGGGCCCGGACGAAACCGAGATCCCGGTCGAGTGGCATGTCGACCTGCAGTCCGTTCCCGCTGAGATCGACCGCTCGATCGACGAGCAGGCGGCGTTCGAGCGCAGCAGGCGGGGCGAGGGGCCCGACGTCGAGATGCCCGACGGCGAGGACCTGCACGACTACGTCGGCGGCACCGCCTGCTACTCCAACCACTACGCGCGGGTCGAGGCCCCCTGGCAGTTCCTCTTCAAGATCAGCGACGCACCCGATGACGAGGCTCCGTACTTCCTCAACTTCGGCTACGGCTACGGCTACGGCTTCGTCAGCCCCGACCATCGCGAAGGCCGTTTCTTCTGGGAGTGCTCGTAATCGCCCAACAGCGGCAAGTCGAGCGAGCATTCGCAGGTGGTTGCCGGAGGCATGACCACCTGAGGCCGACAAGCCTCCCCCGCCGACGCGAACCGGTCGTCCCGGACGATCACCGGTTTCTGCCGGCGCGGCACGAAGGCGGCATCGTACGGCCCCTCCCCTCGGCATCCCTTCGCCTCGCCGAACTCAAGGAAGTCATGCAGCGGATTCCTGACGAGGCAAGGAACCGGCGTTGTTCGGACGAGGCGCTGGCCGCGCTCGAGTGATCTCGCGACCGCCAAGGTGTGAGAATCGGCCCTCCTGCAGAGGTGCAGACTGATCTGATCGGCCCCAAGAGTGGAGGACACTCATCTCGTGGACGACCTCCTGAAGTTCCTTCACGCCCGTTATGAGGCGGACAACCATGCCTACGCCTACGTGGCAGACTGCTTCGGAGGTGATGCCCTGCTCGACAGTCACCTGCCGATGCTTGACCTGGTCGACATGTTGGCGCGGAACTACGAGGCGATGGACCCCTCCGACGCCCGCTTCCCCGGACTCGGGTACGCCCTCCGCGTGCTCGCGCAGTCGTACGCCGAACACCCTGACTACCGGGCGGAGTGGGCGGCCGGAACGTACTGACCACCAAGGGACCGAAAACCCATGGCGGCGTCGACGAGCGATGGCAGGATGGCTGCACCAACGCCTGGAAGCTGTGGGTGGAGATCAAAGAATAGGGCTACCCGGACGGCTACGGCCGTTCGCGCCTACGTCAGCCGGAATCTACGAGGCAAGCCCCAGCCGGTCGGCCCCCGGCCGCCAGCCGCTCGCGCCGTCACCCGCTGGATCCTTACCCACCCCGAGGCCCTGGCCGAGGGCGACCGACTCCAGCTCAAGGTCGTACTGGCAAACTGCCCCGAACTGGACGCACTCGCCGGGCACGTCCGTTCCTTCGCCCACATGCTGACTCAGCTGCAAGGCCACCAGCTTCCGGCATGGATCGAGGCTGCGACCAACGCCGACCCGCCCAGCCTCCAACGATTCGCCCGGCACCTGGAACGCGATCTCGATGCTGTCACTGCTGGACTCTCGCTGCCGTGGAACTCCGGGGTCGTCGAAGGCCATGTCAATCGGATCAAGATGCTGAAGCGCCAGATGTTCGGTCGCGCAGGCTTTGAGCTCCTCCGCAAACGTGTCCAGCTTTACACGTGACACCTGCGTCCAACACTGACTTGTCGACGCAATAGCCTCAGCCTGTGACCCACAGCAGCAGCCACCACCAGCAGCCTCACCCCGCCACCCTCCCTTCCTTTCAAACACTGCTGGACAGCACGAACTGGGCGTCGCTCGCCACAGCCTGCGGAACGGGCGAGGCGCTGCCAGCGGCACTGACACTCCTTATCGACGCCGACCCGGTCATCAGGAAGTCTGCTCTCCACGATGCGCTGAGGCCCGTGACTCACCAGAACAGCATCTACGAGGCCACCGTCCCAGTGGCGCTCTACGTCGCTGCGATCCTCAACCATCCGGCCATCACGGCGGGCGACGACAACCCCGACGCCGAGACACCGAACCGCCCGACTCTCGTGCAGCTGCTCGACTGGCTCGGCGACACCGCCTACGACGCCAACGACGAGTGCGTGGCCATCGACGAACGCCTCTACGGTGAGGGAATCCACGACGAGCAGATGCGGGCGTTTCGGGACGCGCGCCCGGCAATCCACTCCGCTGTTCACCCCTTCCTCGGTCATGACGACGCCAACGTGCGCCACACCGCCCTTGTCGCTGCCATCCCCCTCACAGAGCACCCCCTCCTCACCCAACACCAGGCCGATCTGGCCGAACACGCCCGACGTCTACTGGCCACCAGCACCGACCGATACCACCGAGACCGCGTCCTGGACGCACTGAACGCTTGGGGTCACGACACCAGCAGCCTGGAGAACGCGTCCGACATCGCAGCCCGCGAGCACTACGCCCGCCTCAGAGCCGCACGCGAGTTTTGGGAAGGCGGCTACAGCGAAGACCCGCCGTTCTGACTCAAGATTCAAACCCTCCGGATCATCCAATGGCTACCCTGCGCGGCCGCACTACAAGAAGTGGACCAGAGCCGGATCTGCCGCTGACAGACGCGCGGTCAAGATCACCACACTTGCAGCGCCGTCAACGCCTTCCGCAACGGCCGGAGCTTGCGCCGGCGGTCAACCTCCGGGACGACGATCAGCATGGTGACCCTTCAACCAGGGCACGCGGCGGGTTGAGCAAGGCAGGACAGGTGACCCAACGACGCTCTGGTCGGTCGGCATCCGGTTGATGAACTCCGCCGAGCAGCACTCGTGAGCTCCCAGGGGGCTCCACTGTCGAGGCGTGCGAAGACCGGCCACTCATCCGGGGAGGGAAGCGCATGGCGCGGAGAATCCTGCGGATCGGTCAGGGGTGTCGGAATGTCGGCGGAGCGTTCAGTGCTTCCACCGCCTCGACCAGGGGGGCCAGTTCGGGGTTCTTGGCGGCTTCGTCGAGCGCCTCGCGGAGGGCGGTGTCGTTGGTCGGCCGGGCTTCGGCGAGGAGCTTCAGGCCGGCGTCGCTGACGTCGGTGTAGATGCCGCGGCGGTCGGTGGGGCAGAGGTAGCGGGCGAGCAGGCCGCGGTCCTCCAGGCGGGTGACCAGGCGGGTGGTGGCGCTCTGGCTGAGGACGACCGCGTCGGCGACCTGCTTCATCTGCAGGTGCCCGCCCACCCCGTCGTGCTGGCGGCTGAGCACGTCGAGCAGCGAGTACTCGCGCACGCTCAGGTCGTGCTTGGACTGCAGCGCCCGTTCGATGTGCGCCTCGATCCGGCCGTGGAGGAGGGAGAGGGCGGCCCATCCGTTGGCGAGGGCGGTCAGCGCGGGGTCCGTGGCGGTCATGGGCGCGGGCTCTCCTTCCGGGGGCGATGGGTACCAGGGTAAGCCCTCTCCGGAAATACCACCTAAAGCGCACATAGCGCGCATGCAAGCGCAGCGTGGGGAGCGGGGCAGGCCCAAGCCCACGGACGGCGCCATCGAGGCCCCCAGCCCCGGCCAACCAAGGACGGCGATGAATGAATGCCCGCATTTGCACATATCCCGCGCACGCAACTATTGTCGAAGCTTGTAAGACGCACTGACAACGCTACGCACGAAGGACTGCGCCATGCCTCTCGCGCTCCTCGCCCTGGCCATCGGGGCCTTCGGGATCGGCACCACCGAGTTCGTGGTCATGGGCCTGCTGCCCGAGATCGCCGGTGACTACGGGGTGTCCATCCCCACCGCCGGGCTGCTCGTCACCGGCTACGCCGTCGGCGTCGTCCTCGGCGCGCCGCTGATGACGGTGCTCGGCACCAGAACCGGCCGCAAGACGATGCTGATGCTGCTGATGGGCCTGTTCACCGTCGGCAACCTGCTCTCCGCGCTGGCGCCGAGCTTCGGCGTGATGCTCGCCGGACGCATCGTGGCCTCGCTCGCCCACGGCGCGTTCTTCGGCATCGGCTCCGTGGTCGCCGCCGACCTGGTCGCCCCGGACCGGAAGGCCGGTGCCATCGCCACCATGTTCACCGGGCTGACCGTCGCCAACATCGTCGGCGTGCCGCTGGGCACGTTCATCGGCCAGGCCGTCGGCTGGCGCACCACCTTCGGGGTGGTCGCCGTGCTCGGCGTGGTCGGCCTGCTCGGGATCGCCCGGCTGGTGCCCGACCTGCCCCGCCCCGAGGGCGCCCACCTGCGCCGGGAGCTGGCCGCCTTCCGCAACGTCCAGGTCGTCCTGGCCATGGCCATGACGGTGCTCGGCTTCGGCGGCGTCTTCGCCGCGATCACCTACATCGCCCCGATGATGACCCACGTCGCCGGCTACTCGGACGGCGCGGTCACCTGGCTGCTGGTGCTGTTCGGCGTCGGCATGTTCCTCGGCAACCTGGTCGGCGGCAGGTTCGCCGACCGCAGGCTGATGCCGATGCTGTACGCCAGCCTCGGCGGCCTCGCGGTGGTGCTGGCGCTGTTCACCTTCACCGCGCACCACAAGATCCTCGCCGCCGTGACCATCCTGCTCGTCGGGGCCCTCGGCTTCGCCACCGTCCCGCCGCTGCAGAAGCGGGTGCTGGACCAAGCGCACGGCGCCCCCACGCTGGCCTCGGCGGTCAACATCGGTGCCTTCAACCTCGGCAACGCCCTGTCGGCCTGGCTGGGCGGGATCGTGATCGCCGCCGGCCTCGGCTACACCGCCCCGAACTGGGTCGGCGCCGTCCTCGCCGCCGCGGCCCTCGCCCTCGCCCTCTGGTCCGCCGCCCTCGAACGCCGCTCCCCCGCGCGCGAGCCCGTGGTCGCCGCCGTGCCCGCCCCCGTCCACCAGTGAGCCCCGACCACCCCTGAGCCCCGACCACCCCTGAGTCCTGAGAAGAGGCGGCACCAGCCGGCGGCACCGTCGTCCTGCCCCGTTCCGGGCGGCAGCGCGACGGTGCCGCCGTCACCGTTCGGCGCGCTGTCGGCGCCTTCCGCAGTGGCGCGCCGCGCGCCGGCGGTCGTCCGCCGGGCCGGGCTCGGGGGGCGCGGGCGCCGGGTTTGCCGGCCGGGCCGGCGGGCAGCCGCCCAGGAGCGGAGCCGTCGAACGGAGGTCACGATGAAGCGTCCCGATCGAGGGAGCAGCAAGTCGGGTCCGATGCTGGACGACGCACGGAAGAAGGAGGTCGAAGGGCAGGTCAGGTCGGGTCATCCGACCCGGGCCGAGGAGTGGCACGATCCCGAGCCACCCGCGGACGACCCGCCGTACGAGCGCGGCGACGAAGAGCAGCGGTGAGCACCGTGGACAGCGAGATCACCATCGCGGCCATCCGGTCCACCCCATGGTGATCGCCTACCCGGTCGCGGCCTACACCGGGACGGTGGGCCTGACGCCGCGCCAGGCGCAGGACCGGGCCGCCTGACGTCCCGTGACGACCCAGGACGTCGCAGCAGGTCCCGCGCGCCGGGTGACCGTACTTTCCGGGAGGGGAAGGGGAGGGACCGCGGCCGGACGCCACGACACTCCGTGTCCGGCGTCCGGCCGCTCGCCTGCGTGCGTCGGACCGTGTGTCGTCGGATTGCGTGTCGTCGGACGCCGTGTCGTCGGACGCATGGGGGCGGCGGTGTCCGCACGCCTCCGCGCCGCGGGTGTCGTGGCGGCCGATCAGGGTAGACGCCGGGCTCCGGAGCCGACCACGAGCGTCTGGGGGCAGTGATGGTTGTTCAGCGCAGACCGGGCTGGAGGCACGGTGCCCGCCGCGGGGGCGAGCGCCACGACTTCCCGCACACCCCGGAGGGACCGGGCAGGACGATGCCCCAGGTGCGCCCGCAGGAGACGGTGCGTCGCGGTACCGAGCCGGTGACCGCGCGCACGGATCTGGAGCTGCGCAGACTGCTGTCCCGGATCTTCCTGGCACTGTTCGTGTGCGGGGCGGTGGCCTTCGCCGTGCTGGCCGCGGCGGCCGGTCCGGGACCGGCGCCGAACGGGGACACGTACGCCGTCTTCGCCGCCGTGTGCACCGGGTTCGCCGGGATCGCCGCGCTCGACCTCATGGTGATCCACCGGCGTCTGGCCGCGGGGCAGGGCCGCCCGGCGCGACCTCGAAGTCGAAGCCGCCGCCGCTGAGGCCGCCGGGGCCGATGAGGCCGATCCACACGGCTGCGAGAAGGTGAGGCGCACCGGACGGCCCGCCACGGGCGGGCTGCCACCGGCCGGTGCGTTGGCGGAGCAAGCCCGCGCATGGATCAGGCCCGCGCATGGACCGGGCCCGCGTATGGACCGGGCAGGAGTGGGCACACGCCGGATCCGAACATCCCGCCACCCATGGAGGCTGATCCCCGTGGTCCTTCTCGTACTCGTCCTGCTGCTCGCCCTCATCCTCGGCGGTGCGGGCTTCGCCTTCCACGTGCTGTGGTGGGTCGCGCTCGCCGTCCTGGTGCTGTGGCTCCTGGGCTTCGTCTTCACCACGGGCGGTCGCGGCGCCCGCAGCCGGTGGTACCGCTGGTGACGGCGGCCCCCGTACCTCCACGCGGCCGGCCATGACCGCCCCGCTGACGGGCCTTCGAACGCTCACCGAGTGACCCCGCACGCCGATGCGTCGCCCGCACCGGCGGCGGGACCCGTCAGATGCTGCCGAGCAGTTGCGGGGCGAGGGTCTTGACCAGCGTGTTGGTCCAGCGCAGCTGGCGCAGCGTCTCGGGGTGGCAGTCGCCGGCGAGGGCGAGCAGCGCGGTGTCGCCGGTGGCCTGTGCGACCTGGGCGAGCATCTCCCAGTGGAGGGAGTTCGCGGTGGCGGCGAGGTGGAGGTCCCGCAGGTCGTTCAGCAGGAGCAGGCCGGGTTCGGGCCGGTGGCCGAGCGCGCCGAGCGCCGGGGCGGGCTCCTCCCCCGGCAGGTGGGCCGGGCCGGGGGCGGAGGCGGCGGCGAGGGCGCCGGCGGGGGCGGGGGCAGGGTCGGACAGGTCGAGCCCGTGGTCCCGGGCGGCCTCGGCGATCCGGCGGGCATGTTCGCCGGACCAGCGCGCGACGTCGACGGCCACGTGATGGACCTCGTGGTCGGCGCGGTGCCGTTCGGCCACGGCGAGGAGTTCCTGTTCCAGACGGCGCTCGCCGTCGTGGAGGGCGCGGAGGGTGGCGGCGACGCCTCTCACCGTTCGTCTCCTTCCGGGGCTTCGGCGGTCTGGGTGGCCAGGGCGTCCGGGCCGCCGGTGGTGGGTGGTACGGAGGCCGGGTCGGCGGGGGCGGAGGCCGTGGTGGTCGGCGCCGGGGCGTGGTCGCCGTCGGCGCGGGCGACGAGGGCGATCCGGGCGGCGGCGGTCTTGAACAGCGGCTGTTTGGAGGCCGGATCCCAGTCGGTGATGGTGGTCTCGTTGGCGGCCCGTCCGCCGTCCTCGCCCGGACGGTGCCCCGCCGGTGTGTCCCAGTAGCCGTAGTGGAAGGGCAGGAACACCATGCCGTCGCGGATGCCGGTGACCCTGAGCCGGCCCCGCACCGATCCGCGGGGTGTCCGCACCTCCACCAGGTCGCCCTCGCCGAGGTGCCGGGCCCGGGCCTCGGCTGCGGAGAGTTCCACCCACACGTCGGGGGCGGCGGCGTCCAGTTGCGGCGTGCGGCCGGTCTTGGTGCGGGTGTGGAAGTGGTAGAGGGTGCGGCCGGTGGTGAGTTGGAGCGGGTGCTCGTCGCTGGTGTCCTCGTGGGGCGGCAGGTACTCGGCGGCCTTCAACACGGCCTTCCCGTCGGGGTTGAGGGCGCGGTACTCCGTCTCGGACACGGAGGCGCCGGTGACCAGGTCCCTGCCGTAGGTCTCGCAGGTGTCCGGCGTGGCCCAGGCGGGGCCGTCGGGGTAGAGCCGTTCGGTGCCGTCGGGCGCCTCGTCGGTGCACGGCCACTGGATGCCGCTCGCACCGCGCAGTTTCGCGTAGCCGAGGCCGGTGTAGTCGCACGGCCGGCCGCGGCTGCACTCCTGCCACGCCCTGAAGGCCGACTCCGCGTCGTGCCAGTGCACCAGCGGGCGGCCGTCCTGGTCGCGGAAGTCCATGCGGCGGGCGTAGTCGAGGAAGACGTCCAGGTCCGGCCGGGCCTCGCCGGGCGGGTGGACGGCCTGCTCGGAGAGGTGGACGGTGCGGTCGGCGTTGGTGAAGGTGCCGGTCTTCTCGCCCCAGGTGGCGGCGGGCAGCACCACGTCCGCGAGCTGCGCGGTCTCGGTGAGGAAGAGGTCCTGGACGACGGTGAACAGGCTCTCCCGGGCGAGGATGTCGCGGATGCGGTGGAGTTCCGGGAGCGAGACGGCGGGGTTGGTGCCGGCGATCCACAACAGGCGGACGGAGCCCTGCTCGGCGTACCGGAAGATCTGCATCGCGGGGGTGGGCGGCGCGTAGTGCGGAATCCTGGACGGTTCGACGTTCCACACCCGGGCGAGGTCGGCGACGTGCCGGTCGTTCTCCCAGTTGCGGAAGCCGGGCAGGTCTCCGTCGGCACCGCACTCGCGGGTGTTCTGGGCGGTGGGCTGGCCGTTCATCTGCAGCACGCCGCACCCGGGTCTGCCGAGCATGCCGCGGATCAGCTGGAGGTTGTTGACCTGGCAGGCGGCGGCGGTGGCCTGGTGGGACTGGTAGACGCCCTGGAGCACGGTGGACAGCAACCGCTCGGCACCGCCAAGGAGTTCGGCCGCCTGCTCGATCCGGCGGGCCGGTACGTCACAGATCCGGGCGGCCCAGTCCGGCGTGCAGCCGGCGACCCGTTCGGCCAGCTCGTCGAAGCCGACGGTGTGCCGCTCGATGAAGTCGCGGTCGACGCGGTCGGTGCGGATGACCTCGTGCAGCAGCCCGTTCAGCAGAGCGACGTTCGTCCCGGCGCGCGGGGCGAGGTGGACGTCGGCCCGGCGGGCGACCGGGGTGGGGCGCGGGTCGACGCAGAGCAGGCGGGGAGGGCCCGCGCCCTCCAGCCGGTCCAGGACGCGCATCCACAGCACCGGCTGGGTCTCGGCCATGTTGTGGCCGAACAGCGCGAGCGTGTCGCAGTGGTCGACGTCGGTGTAGGAGGCGGGCTGGCCGTCGCAGCCGAAGGTCTCCTTCAGCGCCTCGGCGGCGGTGGCGGTGCACAGCCGGGTGTTGCCGTCCAGGTGGTTGGTGCCGATGCCGGCCCGGGCGATCACCGCCAGGGTGTAGTACTCCTCCAGGAACAGCTGCCCGCTCGTGTAGAAGGCGATCGAACCCGGTCCGCGTTCGCCCAGCAGGTGCCGCGACCGCTCGACCACCGCGCTCATCGCGGTGTCCCAGTCGGTCTCGACCAGTCGGCCGCCGCGGCGCACGAGCGGGCGGGTGAGGCGGTCGGCGGAGCGGTTGGCCTGCCAGCCGAACAGGTCCTTGGGCCCCAGCCGCCCCCGGTTCACCCGGTCCCCGGCCCGCCCCCGGACCCCGACGATCCGGCCGTCGTGGACGGCGATGTCCATCGCGTCGCCGTTGGAGTGCAGCAGCGACGCCGTGCGCACCCACCGCTCCACCCGGTCGGCGTCGAGGCCGGGTTCCAGGAAGGCGTCGACCCGCACCGGCCACGGCTCACCGGGGCCGTAGGGGGTGCGGTCACCCCAGGGGTCGGCGATCCGGTCGACTCGTTCCCGCACAGCGCACCTCCGCGATCGCGGTGGGCCCGTTCCCGGGCCCGACACCGCTCGGCTGCCCCGCTCGCCCGGCGGGAAACCGGGGTTCACGTTCCGGGCGGCGGGCCGGACACCAGGTGGAACAGGCCGCCCTCGCGGTCGTGGACGGCGGCGACCCGCCCGTAGGCGGAATCGGCGGGTGGGGCGGCGATCCGGCCGCCCAGCCGGACGGCCGCCTCGGTGGAGCGGTCCACGTCCGCGGTCTCGAAGTACACGTGCCAGCGCGGTCGCAGCGCCGGCTCCGGTGCGCCCTCGACGCCGCCGCCGCGTACCGCCGCCGCGGCCCGTCCGTCGATCCGCAGGACGACCCGGTCGTGCTCGTAGCGCACCTCGTACCGGTTCGGGTCCCGGGCGTCCCAGTCGAAGACGCGGCCGTAGAAGAGCGCGGCGGCGAACGGGTCGTACGTGCGCAGTTCGGTCCAGACCGGGGCCCCGGGGCCGCACAGCCGCCGGGGCGGGCGGGCCGGCGCCTGCCAGAGCCCGAAGGCGGCGTTCTGGCCGTCGGCGGCGAGGACGATCCGGCCGCCGTCGAGGGTGAGCGGTCCGACGGCGACGGTCCCGCCGCCGGAGCGCACCCGCTCGGCGGCGTCGTCGACGTCCTCGGTGCCGAAGTAGGTGGTCCAGGCGACGGGGAACTCCCAGCGGCGGGCGACTTCGGCCAGGCCCGCGACGACCGTGCCGTCGAGCACGCCGTGCACCAGGCGTCCCCAGGGGCTGGGTACCGCGCGGAAGGTCCAGCCCAGCAGCGGGCCGTAGAAGGCCTCGGCGGCGAGCACGTCCCGGCTGAGCAGGCTCACCCAGCAGGGTGCGGCCGGTACGCAGCAGGGGTTCGCCGAGGGCTCCGGTGTCATGGCCGTCCTCCTCGGTCGGCGTGCGCGGTTCGTCCGGTCCGCGGGCGCCGCCGCACCCCTGCGGTGGCGGGCGGACGGCCTGTCGGGTGGCGGACGGTGGGCCCTTCCGCCGCCGGGGTGCACCCCTCCACGGCCGCGGTGCGCCCCTCCACGGCCGCGGCGCGCCCCTCGGCCGCCGGGGTGGGCCGTTCCGCCGGGTGGGTGGTTCGGGCTCTCATCGGGTGCTGACCGTTCCGCCGGGGTCAGTGCGGACCGCCCGGGGTCAGGAAGTCGCGCAGCCGCTGGCCGAGCGAGCGTTCGGGCGGCGGCAGGTGGTCGGCGCGGCGGGCGGCCGGGAGCTGGTGCTCGGGGCGCCCGGACGAGAGCTGCTTGGTCTCGCGGGCACGGACGGCCAGCAGGCTCCGCTCGGACTCGGTGGTGACCTCGCGCACGGCCGGGAAGAGCCGCGCCTCCTCCTCGCCGGCGTGCCGGGTGACCTCCTCGACGAGGCGGGCCATCAGGCGGTCGAAGCCGGGCCAGTCGGCCTTGGCCGGGCGGAGCTCCTCCAGCAGTGCCTCCACGGCACGGTGGTCGGCGAGTTCGCGCTCCACCACGGCCGGTCCGTCGGCCAGCCGGTCGCGGGCGAGGGGGTAGAGGTGTTCTTCCTCCGCGCGGGCGTGGCGGACGAGTTGGTCGGTGACGAGGTCGGCCAGGTCCTTGCGCTGGGGGTCCCCGCTGGGGAGGCCGCTGAGTTCGCTGAAGTGGACCAGCACCGACCGGTGGTCGGCGGTGAGCTGGTCCAACAGGTCTTGGTCCTGGTGCACGGTGGTGTCCCTTCCTGGGGGCCGGAGCCCGGGTGGGGCCGGGGCTGCCGGCGGGCCGGAGCCCGGGGGGCGGGCCGGGCAGCCCGGGGCGCCGGCGTCGTCCGACCCCGTCCGTCCGCGGCGGCCTTTCCCCGCCGGCCGGGCGTGTCCCCGTGTGGTCCGCGGCCAAACGCGCCGCCGCCAGGACTGCACTCGGCGATCCGGGGCATCCGTGCGGTACGTCCCGGTTCCGGAACGACCGCCGGGACGGCCAACGTCCCCCGGCCGGGGGCGGCGGGGCGCGCGGCGGCCGCCCCCCCCCCCCCCCCCCCCCCCGCCGGCCCGGGGGGCGCCCGCCGGCCCCGCCGCCCGCCCGTCGTCCTGCCGGGTGCGCGCACGGGCCTGACCAGCCGGCCGGTCGGGCCGGTCCGGCCGAGTTTCCGGGCACCGCGTCCGGGCAGCCGCCCGGCATGGACCACTCACACGCACCCGTCCTCGAAGCGCTCGCCGACTACCACGAGGAGGGCCGGCTGTCGTTCACACCGCCCGGCCACAAGCAGGGCCGGGGCGCCGATCCCCGGGTCAGGGCCGTCCTCGGCGACGACCTGTTCCGGGCCGACGTCCTCGCCACCGCGGGGCTCGACGACCGGCGGTCGACCGGCAAGGTGCTCCAGCAGGCCGAGGAGCTGATGGCCGACGCCGTCCACGCGGACCGCACCTACTTCTCCACCTGCGGCAGTTCACTCTCCGTCAAGGCCGCCATGCTCGCCGTGGCCGGGCCCGGGGAGAGCCTGCTGATCGGTCGTGACGTGCACAAGTCGGTCGCCTCCGGGCTCATCCTCTCCGGCGTCCGCCCCGTCTGGGTCGACCCGGAGTGGGACCCGGAGCTGCACTTCGCCCATCCGCCGTCGGCGCGCGCCTTCGCCAAGGCCCTCGCCGGGCATCCGGAGGCGGCCGGCGCCCTCATCACCAGCCCGACCCCGTACGGCGGCTGCGCGGACCTCGCCGGCGCCGTCCAGGTCTGCCACGAACGCGGACTGCCGCTGATCGTGGACGAGGCCTGGGGTGCCCATCTGCCGTTCCACCCGCGGTTGCCGGCCTGGGCGATGGACGTCGGCGCCGACCTGTGCGTGACCTCGGTGCACAAGATGGGCGCCGGGCTGGAGCAGAGCTCGGTCTACCACCTGCAGGGCGAGCTCGTCGACCCGGCGAAGCTGAAGGCGCGGGCCGACCTGCTCGGCACCACCAGCCCGTCCGTGCTGGTGTACGCCGCCCTGGACGGCTGGCGGCGCCAGATGGTCGAGCACGGCCGTGAACTGTACGACCACGCCCTGCGGATGGCCGCCACCACCCGGCAGCGGATCGACCTGATCCCCGGACTGCGGCTCTACGGCCGGTCCGAGTTCTGCGCGCTGCACCGCGCGGCGGACTTCGACCCCCTCCAGCTGGTGATCGACCTGGCCGCGCTGGGCACCGACGGCTACCAGGCCGCCGACTGGCTGCTCGCCCACCACCGGATGGACCTGCACTTGGCCGACCACCGCCGGATCAGCGCGCAGCTGAGCCACGCCGACGACCGTGCCACGCTGGGCGCCCTCGTCGCGGGGCTCCGGGACCTCGTCGACCACATCGGCGAGCTCCGGCCCACGGCCGTGATCGACGTCCCCGACCCGGCCGAGCTGCGGCTGGAGCAGGTGCTGGCGCCGCGTGAGGCCTTCTTCGCCGCCACCGAGGCGGTGCCGGTGGCGCGGGCGGTCGGCCGGATCGCCGCCGAGATCCTCACCCCCTACCCGCCGGGGGTGCCGGCGGCGCTGCCCGGCGAGCGGCTCGACCACGCGGTCGTCGACTACCTGCGCTCGGGCGTCGCGGCCGGGATGGTCGTCCCGGACGCCGCGGACGGCTCCCTGGAGACCCTGCGCGTCATGGCGGCCTGAGCGGCCCTGGCGGCCGGACGGTTGGCCCGGCGCGGAGCGGGAAGACGCCTGCGTTCAACCGCTTCCCGCACCTTGGAGCGACGGAGACCGAGATGAACGGTGCCGAAGGCTTCCCGAGCCGGCTGTTCGCCGAGCACCGGGCCATCGAGGCGCTGCTGCGGCAGCTGGACGGCGTCGCCGCGCGCGGCGGCACCGCGAACGGCGGCACCGCCGGGGACGAGGGGGTGCGGCTGGTGGCCCTGCTGCGGCAGTTGCTCGAACCCCACATGGTGGCCGAGGAGGCGTACCTGTACCCGCTGGTCCGTCGGTGCCTCCCGGCCGGTGCCGCGCTGGCGGTGGCCGCCGGCCGCACCCACGCGGCGATCCGCCGGCTGCTCGACCGGGCGGACGACACCCGGCTGTCCGCCGCCGAGCGCCGGCGGGCGACGGCCGCGATGGTCGTCGTGCTCCGCGCCCACCTGCGCGGTGAGGAGGAACAGCTGTTCCCCGCCCTCCGCGCCCGGGGTGCGCCCGAGGAGCTGCGACGGTGCGACCGCCGCATGGGCGAGGCCCGGGCGAGGCGGCCGGGTGCGCAGGCCCCGGGTGCGCAGGCGGCGGGCGCGCAGGCGGCGGGCGCGGAGGTCTGGGGGCTGCCTCCCGGCGCCGGGGCGATCGCCGCCCTGCGGGACCACGTCACCGGCCACGACACGTCCGGGCACCGGCACTCCCCCTGAGCCCGTCCGCCCCGCGGCCCGCCCGTACGGGTCGGCGCCGGGTGCGGATCAGCGCGGGCCGACGGCCTCGGCCCTGGAGCGCAGCGCGCCGTCGATGCCGTGCAGGAAGTGTTCGAGGTCGTCCGGGTTGCGGGAGGTGACGAGCCGCCAGCCGTTGGCGTCGTCGGTCACCAGTGGCTCGTCCGCCCAGGTCGCGCCGGCGTTGGCGAGGTCGGTGCGCAGCGAGGGGAACGACGTGAGCCGCTTGCCGTACGCGACGCCGGCCTCGGCCAGCAGCCACGGGCCGTGGCAGATGGCGGCGACCGGGCGGCCGGACGTGGTGAAGGCGAGCACCGTGTCGACGGCCTCCTGGCGGAGCCGGAGGGTGTCGGCGTTGACGGTGCCGCCCGGGATGAGCAGCAGCTCGTACTCGGAGGCGTCCACCTCGTCGAGGGTGTGGGTCGGGCGGACCGTCTCGCCGGGTTCCTTGTCCCGGACGAGCGTGCGGATCTCGTCCCGGTCGGGCGCGGCGATGTCGGCCTGCACGCCGTTCTCCCGCAGGTGCCGTACGGGGACGAGGAGTTCGTCCTGTTCGACGCCGTAGTTCGTGACGATCGCGAGGACCTTGGTGTGGTGGGTCATGGTCTCCTCCGGGGTACCGGGGTTGTCGGCTCGGGTCCGGGGGCGCGGGCGCCCGCGCCCCCGGACGTCGGCGGGTACCCGGTGTCCCCGGGGCCATGCCGGATCGTCCGCCCTGATCCGGCGCCCCATCGGCACGGGCGCGCCGCGGCCGTCGCCCGGCACTGCGGGGAGCCCGCCGCGGGCGCGCGCCCGGCACCGCGGGGAGCCCGCCGCGGGCCTGCGGAGAGCCCGGGCCGGCACTCGGGTTGAGGCCCGGCCGGCCGCGCACACGGCGGCTCGGTGTCACGCCCGGAACGGCGCGGGAGAGGGCGGGCAACGATGCGTGCGGTGACCTGGCACGGGAGGCGGGACGCGCGGGTGGACGAGGGTCCTCCTCCCAGCCGTGACGCGGTCCTCGCCCCGCGGGCGGCGAGGCCCACGGGGCGAGGACGACCGGGTCGGGGGGTGCTCAGTCCAGCGGTTCGGCGCGGACCGGGCGGCCCAGGGCGAGGGTGGTGGTGATCGTCCGGATCTCGCCGTCGCCGTCGATCTCGGCCCGGACGGCGCCGGAGTCGTCCACGTAGACCTGGGTGTCCTGGCTGCCCATCGCCCCGGTGGCGGTGAGCACGATGTCGCCGTACGGGTCGGCGGCGACCAGGCGGTAGCGCTTCGCTGTCTTCACGGCTTCTTCCTTCCGTCGGCGGCCGTTCCGGGCGGCTCCGGACGCCCTGGCGTGGCTGCCGCTCCCGCGGCTCCGCGCCGACGGCGGCGCGATCGCCCGCTCGGGGTCCGAGTCGTCCGTGCCGCGCGCCTACCCCGCACGGGCGGCGCCAAGCGGTCGGTGCGGGCGGCCTGCCGCCCGCGGAGCCGGTCGGACGGGGACGATGATCATGCCGCCCGGCATCGCCGACACCGCCGGCGCCACCAGCACGACCACGACGGCGGGACCGGGCCCCACACGCGCGGGCCCACTGGGGGCCGCGCTCAGGCGGCTGCCCGTACCCAGGCCTGGCCCGGGAAACGGGCGGCCCGGGCGCCGTGGCCGACGCCCGGCCAGCGGCGGCCGGGCCGGTGGTGGGCCGGTCGCCGGGCGGCACGCGAGGGCTGTGCGCAGGCACCGAGGGCGGCACCCGCTGCCCGCTCAGTCGTCGCCGAGGACGGCGTAGGTCTCCGCATCGTCCTGCTCCCCGCTGTCGTCGTCCGGTGCGCCCGGCGGGCGGGAGGCAGCCGGGCCGCCGCCCTCGGACCGCTCGGGTGTGCGGAGGGCGTCGGCCGGATCGCGGCCTTCGCGCGCATCCATGGTGGCCACCTTCTGGGATCGGAGGCACCCGGCGGGGCGCCTGGGACTCCACCGGCTACCCCGGTGCCGCGCCCGCCAAACGACGCCGGACCTTGCCCCGCCCCCGTCCAAGGTGCACCTGCCCCCGGCCCCGGTGACACCTCCCCTCGGCCCGCCGGACGTCGGCCCCCTGCCGGCCGGCCCGCCGCCCATCACCCGCCGGATCCCGGGCATGAACCCGCCGCAGCGGGGCAGACGCAGCAGGGAAGACCGAGCTGGTGAGGAGGACGACATGGGCGCGGGCAAGAAGATCAAACACACCGCGGAAACCGTGAAGGGCAAGGCGAAGGAAGCCACCGGGAAGGCCGTTGGCAACGAGAGCCTGACGATGAAGGGCAAGGCGGAACAGGTCAAGGGGGACACGCTCCAGGCCGGCCGCAAGGCCAAGGACGCCCTGAAGCACTGACCGCCGCCCCGCCACCGAGGGAGGACCGCCTCCCGGCCGACCGGCATCGGCCGGGAGGCGGCTTGCGGCCGAGGGTCATGGCTGACGGCTGACCGTGACCGTCGCCGCCGATGCCGGTGCGTCAGTCGGACGACAGCAACCGACCGAGCGGGCCGAGGTCGAGGTTGAGGTCGTCGAGGGTGACGCCGAACCGGTCCCGCAGCTCCGTCATGCGGTCGTCGAGCGCCATCAGGGTCAGGCCGATCCGCTCGATCTGCTCCTCGCTGAGGTCACCCTGGTCGATCCGCCGCAGGGCCTGGCGTTCCATCAGCTGTCTGATCAGTTCCACGACCGCCAGGACCAGGGACGCGAGGTCACGCCCGACCGTCTCCGGGTCCAGGGGGACCCGGCGCCCCGCCGTGGGGTCCGGCCGGGGGGCTCCGGGCGTCCGGTCGTGCGGCGGGCCGTTCACGGCAGGGCCCCGTCCGGGGCTGCGGTGGCGGAGCGGACCGAGGCGATCAGCGCGCGCAGACTGATCCGCACCAGATCGACGTCGGCGATCGACAGGGTGATCTCGCCCGCGATGACGACGCCGCCGGCCAGCACCCGGTCGAGCAGGTCGACCAGGGCCACGTTGCGCTGTTGGAGGACCGTGGAAGGCTCGACGGGGTACGACACGGCGCTCACTCCTCATCCGCGGCGATCGGGAGGTCGACGAAGGAGTACGGGGGCCAGGGCCCGGTGAGCTCCACCCGCAGCACCCCGGCGTGGGTGTCCCGGAGGTCGGCGACGAGGCGGGCCAGCTCGTCCGCGCGGGACCGGTCCACCAGGTAGGCGCCGTTGAGGAGCATCGGATCGCGGATGCCGGTCGCCTCCGGTGGCTGGAGCGGGTGCTCGGCGGCCTCGCCGGCGAAGGCGCTCAGTGCCTGATGGACCCGCCGGGCGCGTTCCACCGCGTCCTCCAGCACCTGCGCCGTACGGTCGCGGGCCGCCCTCCGCCGCAGCAGGTAGGCGGTGCCGGGCCGGTCGGGTGCGGGGTCGTCCCCGGCGTCGTCCTCCTGCCGGTCGTGGTCGTGGGCGGCGTCGAGGTAGGCCTTGACGCCCCACTCCGTACGGTCGGCGACGCGCTCGATGGCGGCGCGGAACGCGCGGCGGTGCTCCTCCAGCAGGCCGAGGACGCGCCGGTCGTCGCGGTAGAGGGTGGCGAAGCGCACGGGCAGGGTGTGCCCGGCGCGGGCGAGGGTGTCGATGACCCGGTGGTGGGCGCGGACCGCTTGCTCCAGCCAGCGTGGGTCTTCGAGGTGGCGCTGCAGGGCGGGGGCGTCGAAGTCGGAGCCCGGAACCGTGCCCACGACCGCGGCGAGGCCCCCGCCGTCGATCAGCCGGGGGTGCTCACCGGCGACGCCGCCGAGGCCCGTCAGGGCGGCCGGGTCGGCGTCGCCCGGGGCCACCGCGTACAGCCAGGTGTGGGAGCGGGCGGTCATGGCGGCGTCCTCCTGCGGCGGGCCGGTGCCGCGTCGGCGGCCCTCGCGGTGGACGAGCGGGCGGCGGAGGAACGGCCGGCGGAGGAGCGGGCGGCGGGACGCCGGGCAGGCCGCCTCGGACGCTCGGCCTCCGGTGCCGCCTCCTCGTCGGCCTCGGTGTCCTCCTCGGCCTCGGCGTCCTCGTCGGCTCCGGTCTGCTCGTCGGCTTCCAGCGCCGCCTCGGTGCGGGCGGCTTCGAGTTCTCCCAGGCGCTCGCGCAGGCGCCGGTTCTCCGCCGCGAGGTCGCGGCCGCCGGAGGACAGCGACGGGTCGTGTTCCCACCAGTCGATGCCCATCTCCCGGGCCCGGTCGACCGAGGCGACCAGCAGCCTGATCTTGATGGTCAGCAGTTCGATGTCCAGCAGGTTGATGCGGATGTCACCGGCGATGACGATGCCCTTGTCCAGGACGCGTTCGAGCAGGTCGGCGAGGTTCGCCGACTGGGGCGGCCCGGCGGTCCGGGGCGCCGTCGGCAGGGCTCCGCCGCCCTGCCAGGGGGTCAGATCGCTCACGGCTGGTCCTCCCGTTCGACGCGGCCGCGGTGGTGGCGACCCCTTCGGCCGCAGGAGACGACGACGAGGGCGCTCAGCTCCCGCCCGGCCTGCTCGTCCAGCTGCTCGGCCACCCGCACGACGCCGCGGACGGGGGCGAGCGGCGGGGCCAGCGGTACGGTGATCAGTCCCATGATTCCTGCCCCGGCGCGTCGACGATCCCGGAGGCGAAGTCGTACGGGGCCAGCGGGCCGAGCAGGCGCACGTCGATCCGCCCGCGCCAGGCGGCGGCGAGGTCCTCGGTGGCGTGTTCGAACTCCTTCCAGCGGTCGTCGGCGACGAGGAAGGAGGCGTGGACGGGCTGATCGGGCGTGGCGGCGGAGTGCGAGGCCTTCGCGGCCAGGGGCCCCAGAGCCTCCATCAGGTGCTCCGTGTCGGCCTGGGCACGGGCGGTCAGCTCCTGGGAGACGAGTTCGCCGAGTTGGATCCGCTGGTTGCCGCCGGCGTCCTCGGGCAGGCCCGCGACGTCCTCGCGCAGACGGGCGATGTCCGCGCGCTCCGCGAGGATCTCCCGCAGCACCCCGTCCTGCCGGTAGGTCCCCCGGACGGTGAACTGCGCGAGGCCGGAGAGGTCCTCCAGCGCGGCGAGGAACCGCTGCTCGTGCGGTTCGAGCAGGCCGTCGGCGACCGCGTCGACACCGCTCAGCACCGCGCCGAAGCGCAGCGGCAGGACGGGGGTGCGCGCGGCCGCCAACGAGTCCAGGACCCGCGCGTGGCCGAGCAGGTCCTCGGGCGTGCCCAGCGGCCGGCCGCCGTCGATCTCGCTGACCACGGCGGCGATCCGGCGGTGCCGCACCAGGGTCACCGGTGACGGCGGGTCGCCGACGCCCTCGACGTCGCGCGGTTCGGCGGTGCCGGCCGGGACGACGCCGTACACGTAGCACACCGGTGCGGCCCGGTCCGGCGGACCGGTGGCGTTCATGAGTCACGCTCCCTCCGGGTCGCGGCGGGCCGCGGCCGCCGTTCGGGCCGCCGCTGCGCCGCCTCCTCCGCTTCCTCCTGCTCGTCGCCGCGTCCGCGGACGCGGTCCCCCACGTCGGTGGTCGTGTCCTTCACATCTTCGAGCGCGCCGCGGGTCCTGTGCCGGGCACCGTCCCGGCGCGCGTCCTGCACGGGCTCCGGCAGTCCCTTCCTCGTGTCCTCCGCCAGTTCCAGCCGGTTGACGGCCTCGGCGAAGCGCAGGTAGGTGTCCACGCTGGCCACCACGATGCGTGCGTCGATGGTCAGCAGTTCGATGCCCACCAGGGAGACCCGCACGTAGGCGTCGATGATCAGGCCCTTGTCCAGGACGAGGTCGATGACGTCCACCAGGCCGCCCGACGAAGGCCGGTCGAGGTAGTGGCCGGTACGCGGGGCAACGGTCACGGTCTCACCTGCTCCGTGCTAGCTCGCGCCGGGAGCCGCGCCGGGCGGGCTCCTCGTCGTTCTCGTTCTCGTACTCGTCGTCGTCGTACTCGTCGTCGTACTCGTCCTGGGGCTCCTCGTCGCTGTCCTCCTCCTCGCGGTCCTCCTCGTCGCTGTCCTCGTCGTCGCGGTCCTCGTCGTCCCGGTCCTCCTCGTCCCAGTCCGCCTCGTCCTCCTCCGCGGGGAGCTCCTCCCCGTCGGCGTACGCGTCCTCGCCGTAGTCCTCCTCGTCCGCTTCGCGGTCCTCCTCCTCCTCGCCCCCGTCGTCGTACTCCTCCTCGTCGTCCTCGTCCTGCGGCTGCTCCTCGTCGTCCTCGTCCTGCGGCTGCTCCTCGTCGTCCTCCGGCTGCTCCTCGTCGTACTCGTCCTCCGGCTCCTGCGACTCTTCGCCGCCCTCGCCCTGCTCCTCCTCCATGGCCTCCTCGTGGGAGCGCACGACCTCGCCGTCGCGGATCTCGCCGCGCCAGCCCTCCACCCCGTCCGGGTCGAGGATCGTCCGCGTCATCACGTGGCGGCGGAAGTGCTTGAGCTCCAGACGCACGCGCCGTCCCTGGGCCCGCCACAGGTTGCCGGTCCGCTCGAACAAGCCCTGCGGTCGGTACTCCAGCACCAGGAGGATCCGCGTGAGGTTGGGTGCGAGCTCGTGGAACGTCACCGTGCCGTCGGCCGAGCCCTTGTCGCCCTTGGAACGCCACACGATCAGCTCGTCCGGTACCTGTTCGACGATCGTCGACTCCCAGGTGCGGTGCGAGAGGAAGATCCCGGCCTTCCAGGTGAGCTTCTCCTCCGACGTCTGCTCGACCCGTTCGAGGCGCTTGGTGTACTTCGGGAAGTCCTGGAACTGGGTCCACTGGTTGTACGCGACCCGGACCGGGACACCGACGTCGATCCCCTCCACGATGTTGGTGACCTTGATCTTCTTTCCGCCGCCTCCGCCGCCCTTGCCGCCCCCGCCGAGCTTGCCGGCCACGGCCTGCTTCACTCCGGCGGCGCCCACCCCGAGCAGCGTCTTCGCCATCGACGGCTTGCCGTCGCCGCCCCCGTGGCCGCTGCCGCCGCTCTCCACGTAGTCGACGAGCCGGTCGGTGACGTCCCCGACCTTGTCGGTCGCCACCGCGACCGCCCGCTCCGCCAGCACCGACATCAACTCGCGGGACTGTTCCATCAACCGGTCGGTGGGCAGCGCCTCGAGCGCACCGCCCAGCCCGGCGTTCCGCTGATCAGACTGCCTGGCCATCTGGGTCACCCCTGCCTGCGCGCCGATGTCCGCGTGCCGGCGCTCTTACGGGCCGGTGTGCTGCCCGTCGCCTTCCGCGCGGACGACGAGGACGCCGTCTTCTTCGCGGCCGCCGTGCTCTTGCGCGGCGCCGCCGTCTTCTTCGCCGGGGCCTTGCCCGCGGTCTTCTTCGCGGCCGGCCGTGTCGCGGTGCGCGCCGTGCCGCCCGAGGCCGCCTTGCGCGCCGTACCGCCCGACGCCGCCTTGCGCGCCGTGCCACCGCCGGACGCCCGGCTCGACGCCGTCTTGGACGCGGTCCCGGCGTCGGTCTTGGACGCGGCCTTGGACGCAGTCCTCGACGCGGTCCCGGCCCCGGTCTTGGACGCGGCCTTGGACGCAGTCCTCGACGCGGTCTTCGCGGCGGTACCGGACGCGGACGACGCCGTCCGCTTGGTGGCGGCGGAGGCGCGCTTGGCAGCGCCGCCGGCACTCGACGTCCCACTACGGGACGGCCGGCGCGCCGCCGGCTTCTCCTGCTCCTCCTCCTGTTCGCCGTTCTCCTCCTCGTACTCCTCCTCCGTCTCCGGTTCTTCCTCCGCCTCCGGTTCGTCCGTTCCGCCCGTTCCGCCGCGGCCCTCGCGCAGGGCGTCCGTACGCTGCTGCAGGCGGTCGGTCAGCGCCTCCATCCGGTTGCTCGCCGCCGCGACGGCGGCCTTCTTGCCCGCTTCCTTCAACTCGCCCCGCACGCCGTCCGCCAGGTGGCGCAGCTGTGGTGACGATTCCATGAGCTCCCCGACGAGCACTCCGGGATTGGCACTCAGTTTCTTCCCCGCCGCCATACCTGCCAGGGCCAACGCCCACCGGGCCTTGTGCCAGCGCCCGAGGAGGTAGCCCGCAGCCACCGCAACGGCAAGCTTCGCATTCTTCATGACCATTTCCCCGCATAAAGGCGACGGATCGGTTTCACACGTCCGATCCGGTTCGACGACCACTCCGCCTACCCCGCCCGCCGCGAACGACACACCCTGGCGCCCGGGTCCGGGACCCCGGTCCGGGGACCGCCGGTGCGACCGCGATCCGGCCGTGGTCCTGCCGCGGTGCGGCCGTGGTCCCTGGTGCGGTGCGGCCGTATTCCGGCCGGTGGTCCACGGCGCGCTGGGTAGGCGCGCTGCGGACGAGTTCCGGCTCGCGGCCTTGACGACAAGGGAGACCGTCATGAACCCCGTCGAACGCGCCCTCCGCGCTCTCGACCGCGCCCAACAGCGCCGCACCGCGCCGGGGATGGTCGTCGGCGTGGTCAAGAAGTACGGGGACGACCGGGGCGGCCTGCTCGCGGCCCTGATCACCTACTACGGCTTCGTCGCCCTCATCCCGCTGCTGCTCCTGCTCAGTACCGTCCTCAGCTTCGTCCTGCACGGAAGTCCCGGGGCGCAGAAGGCCGTCGTCGACTCCGCGCTCGCGGACTTCCCCGTCATCGGCGACCAGCTCCGTGAGAACGTCCACACCGTGCAGGGCAGCGGCCTCGCCCTCGTCGTCGCCCTGGCCGGCCTGACGTACGGCGCGCTCGGCATCGCCCAGGTCCTCCAGCACGCCATGGCGGAGGTGTGGAACGTGCCCGGCGTCGTCCGCCCCGGCTACTTCCCGCGCCTGGCGCGCAGCCTGCTGCTGTTCGTCACCCTCGCCGTCGGCCTGCTGCTGGCGACCGCCGCCGCCACGCTCGTCGCCACCACGCTCGGCGGGGTGGCCGCCCGCATCGGCGGCCTCGTCCTGTCCGCCCTGGTCAACACCGCCCTGTGCCTGGCCTGCTTCCGCATCCTCACGCCCAAGGCCGTTCCCACCCGCGCGCTGGTGCCCGGATGCCTGATCGCCGGGCCCTTGTTCACCGTCCTGCAGGCCTTCGGTGCCCTCCTGGTCGCCCACCAACTGCGCCACGCCACCGCGATCTACGGCTTCTTCGCGACCGTGATCGGCCTGCTCTCCTGGCTCTACCTGGCCGCCCAGGTCACCGTGTACGCCGCCGAGACCAACGTCGTCCTGCGGCGGCGGCTGTGGCCGCGGAGCATCCTGCAGCCACCGCTCACCGCGGCGGACGAGGAGGTCCTGGAGTCCATCGCACAGCAGGAGGAACGGCGCCCGGAGGAGCGCGTCGACGTCGGTTTCGAGGACGACCAGGACGACCAGGACGAGGACGAGGACGACGAGGGCGAGGACGACCAGGACGAAGGCGAGGACGCGGGCGGGGCCGGGAAGGACGACGAGGACGAGGGCGCGCCTCCGGCGTCCGTCCGCCCACGCCGGACGGACGCGTGATCCGGCCATGGACCCGATCGAAGCCCTGCGGCGGATCGCCTTCCTCCTCGAGTGGTGCGGCGCCTCCCCGTACCGGGTGCGGGCCTTCCACACGGCGGCCGACGCGGCCCGGAGCCTGCCGCCCGGTCCGGTGGACGCCGCCCGGGCCCGGGAGCTGCGGGGCGTCGGCCCGGTCACCGCCGAGGTGATCGCCCAGGCGGCGGCCGGCGCCACGCCCTCCTACCTCGCCCGCCTGGAGGAGCGGGCCGGGCCGGCCGGGCGGGCCGGCTGGGAGCTGGCGGCCGCGGCGTGCGGCGACTGCCACCTGCACTCCGACTGGTCCGACGGCGGGCACCCGATCGAGGAGATGGCCGAGGCCGCCCGCGCGCTCGGGCACCGCTGGGCCGTGCTCACCGACCACTCTCCGCGGCTGACGATCGCCCACGGTCTGAGCGCCGAACGCCTGCGCCGCCAACTCGCCGTGGTCGCGGCCTGCAACGCCGGGGACGGGGCCTTCCGGCTGTTGACCGGGATCGAGTGCGACATCCTGGAGGACGGTTCGCTGGACCAGGAGCCGGACCTGCTCGGTCAGCTCGACGTCGTGGTGGTCTCCGTCCACTCGAAGCTGCGCGCGGAACCGGAACCGATGACCGCCCGGATGGTGGCTGCGGTGCGCAACCCGCTGGCCGACGTCCTCGGGCACTGCACGGGCCGGATCGTCACCGGGCGCGGCAGGCCGCAGTCCCGCTTCGACGCCGAGGCCGTGTTCACGGCCTGTGCCGAGTCGGGGACCGCGGTGGAGATCAACTGCCGCCCCGAGCGCCGCGACCCGCCCGACGACCTGCTGCGCCTCGCGGCCGACGCCGGCTGCCTGTTCGCCGTGGACACCGACGCCCACGCCCCGGAGCAGCTGCACTGGCACACCTCCGGGTACGCCCGCGCGGCGCGGCTCGGCCTCGGGCCGGACCGGCTGGTCACGACGTGGCCGCGCGAACGGCTGCTCGCCTGGACCGGCCGTTCCCGGCCCGGGGCCGCCGGACCCGGCTGATCACGCGCCCCGGCCGGGCGGGCGTCCCGGTCACCGGGGCGTTTGGCGGAGGCCGCACCGGACAGACGCCGGTTCGGAGGTCCTCGACCGGAGGAGGGAGCGCCCCATGCGCGAATCCATGCGCGCCCCGAGGCACGACACGAAGCGCGACACGAGGCGTGGCCCGAGGCGTGGCCCGAGCGTCCTGAGCGGACGGACGGCCCTGGTGACCGGCTCCTCCCGGGGCCTGGGCCTGCTGCTCGCGGGCGAACTCGCGAACCGCGGCTGCCGGGTGATGCTCTGCGGCCGCGACGAGCTCGCGCTGGAGCGGGCCCTGCGGCGCCTGGGCGGCCGCGCCGGCGAGGTGGCCGCCACGGCGTGCGACCTGACGGCCCCGCAGTCACCGAACCTCCTGCTCGACGCCGTGCGGGACCGCTTCGGAGCCGACGTCGACGTGTTGGTCAACAACGCCGGCCTGATCCAGGTGGGCCCGGTCTCGGCGATGCAGGAGCAGGACTTCCGGCGGGCGCACGAGCTGATGCTCATGGCGCCGCTGCGGCTGGTCCAGGCGGTGCTGCCCTCGATGCGGGCCCGCGGCGCGGGCTCGATCGTCATGATCGGCTCCATCGGCGGCCGGATCCCGGCGCCGCACCTGCTGCCGTACGTGACCGCCAAGTTCGCGCTCACCGGGTTCTCGGAGGGGCTCGGCGCGGAGCTGGCCCAGTACGGGATCCGGGTCACCACCGTGCTGCCGGGGCTGATGCGCACCGGCTCGCACACCGCCGCCGAGTTCGCCGGGCAGGCCGCCGACGAGTACGCCTGGTTCGCCACCGCCGCGTCGCTGCCGCTGGTGTCGATGGACGCCGGGCGGGCGGCGCGCCGGATCGTCCGGGCGGTCGAGGACGGCCGCCGCGAACTGGTGCTGACCCCGCTCGCCAAGGCGGCCGTGCTCGCCCACGGGGTCGCGCCGGCCACCACGGACCGGCTGCTCGGTCTGACGGCGCGGATGCTGCCGTCGGCCGGAGGAGCCCCGGAGCACGGCGTGTCCGGGGTCCGGGCGGCGGCCCGGCACCCCCGCGGCGGCCCGGTCGACCGGCTCACCGTCCTGGGTCGCCGCGCCGGCCGGGCCCACAACGAGCCGACGGCCTCCTGACAACGGACTGTGGTGCCACCGACCCCGGCGCCCGGCCGCGCTCCCGGTCAGCCGTCCCTCCGGATCAGCCGGCCCCTCCGATCAGCCGTCCCCTCCGGGGTCAGCCGTCAGGGTGCCATTCGGTGAGCAGGATGGTGGCGTCGTCGCGCAGCCGGTGCTCCTGGTGCGCGAGGATCCGCAGCATGAGGCGGCGCAGCGCCTCGGGCGCGGGCAGGCCGTCGGCCATGGCTCGGACGACGGTGTCGGCGAGGCGGTGTTCGCCGAAGAGTTCGCCGTCGACGCCGCGCGCCTCGGTGACGCCGTCGGAGTACAGGAGGATCCGGTCGCCGGGTTCCAGCTGGGCGGTGTGGAGCTCGGCCCGGTGCGCGTGGAAAGCCGCGGACACGCCGAGCGGGAGGTGGGGGCGGCGTTCGAGGGCGTGGTCGACGATGCGGCGGTCGCGGATCAACAGGGGGGCGGGATGCCCGCAGTTGATCCACGTCAGGCGGCCGGTGACGGTGTCGAGGTCGGCGATGACACAGGTGAGGAGGCGGTCGGGGATCCAGCGCGCCATGGCGGCTTCGATGGTGTCGGCGATGTCGGGGAGGGTGCCGCCGCCGCGCCGGGTGGAGCGGCAGGCGGCCAGGGCGACGGCGCTGCAGCCGCCGGCGGCCAGGTCGTGGCCCATCGCGTCGACCAGGGTGAGGTGGAGGCCGTTGCCGGCCAGGTTGTGGTCGAAGGCGTCACCACCGATGTCGTAGGCCGGTTCCAGGACCGCGCTGGAGGTCACCCGGTGGGTCCCGATGGTGCGGGGTGGCACGAACGCCCAGAGCAGTTCGGCCTGCAAGGTCATCCGACGGCTGCGCACCGTCTGGACGAGGACGTCGCTGAACAGGGTCTTCGTCGCGATCAGCAGTGCCACCGCGGACGCCAGCGTGCGGCAGTCGGCCAGGAGGCGGTCGTCCAGGGCCGGAGCGGCCACGCGGAGCACGCCGATCCGCCCGATGCCGTCCACCAGCGGCAGCCAGGCGACCGTGCCGGTGGGCGGCACCGGCGCGTCCTCGGCGTCCCCGTCCGGGCCGGGACCGGCACCGGCGCGGATCGGCCCGGAACCGACCTGAAGGGTTTCGGTCCGGTACGCGCGCCCGGCGAGCGAGCCGTCGATGTCCACCGTGTCCGAATCCGGCGGCGCGCCCGCCAGGGCCTGACTCGGCGCGTCCGGTCTGGGGAGGGCGACCAGCTTCTCCTGCTGGACGTCCGCGAGGTAGATCCAGGCGTGGCTGACGCCGATCCTTCGCCCGGCCTGCCAGACCAGGCCCGGAACGTCCCGCGGCCCGGCCCGGTGCGCGGCCTCCAGGAGTTCCGCCATCGCCGGGCCCAGCGGCCCGCCCTCACCGGTGTGCACCGTGATCCTTCCTATCCCCGGGACCTCTGTCCCGGGACCTGGCGGGTGCCCGGTGTCGGTCGGGCCCCGCCAGGAGGCCCCGCTCGCGGGCCCACTCTCACGCCTGCCCGCCCACGCCGGTCTAACGCATCGGCCGGGCATGCGCTCTCGGCCGCCCGGTCCGACCGGGGGTGGCCCGCGCTCGGCGGGCGGGTGGCTTCGGGCCGGCGGGTGCCGTCCGGCCGGTGGCTTCGGGCGGGCGGGTGCCGTCCGGCGGGTGGCTTCGGGCCGGCGGGTGGCCGTCCGGCGGGTGGCTTCGGGCCGGCGGGTGGCCGTCCGGCGGGTGGCTCGGCATCGGTCCAGGCCGCTCTCGCCGTGCCCGGACCGGTCCGAGCATGGATCGGCGGGCCGCCCGCCGCGTGGAGCGGCAGCAGTGCGAGCGCACCGGTGGGACACCACGACAGCCAGCCGGGCCCAGGGACCGTCAGCCGGCACCGGAGCGGTGAGGCGCGACGCCTCCAGCCGGTCGTCCGTGGTGCGCGAACCCCTGGAGGACGGCGACACCGCCGATTCGACGCCCTGCGGCGTCATGGTGGAGTCCGTCCTGCGGTAGCGACGAATTCCGCCTGCGGCGCACTCGGCTCCGGGCGCTCCGGCCCTCGAAACCGAAAGGGTATGGCCTTTTGCGGACATGGCCACAAAAGGCCATGTCCTGATTTCGCCGGGACCGGTCCCGCCGGAAGCCTGCGGAGCCTCCATGTCCTGAAGCGGCCACCGCTGCCTGCGTCGTGCGTGGACGTCCGGACCCGGCGGGAGGGCGACGGGTACGTCAGCGGCTCAATTCCGGGCCACGCGGCGGCTCATGGCGGTGAAGGCGTTCGCTATCGGCGCCGGCACCCCGTACTCGCTTACCGGTTAATCGTGGGAGAACTGTGGCTGGAGAGGTCGTCAGGGACTTGACGGGCCGAAGGTTCACCGGAATGCTGACGGAGGCACCGAGCAGCCGAGGTGCCGAGGGACGGCTCTGCGGGACACCACACCGGCAGAGCGCTCCGACGATCCGGTCGAGCACGCAGCGGACCGGCGTCGGGCCAATTGGGGGAGGCGGAATGAACGGGCGGGTGTGCGGCGCGCCGCGCGGCGGACCTGCCCGTTGTTCCGGCCGCCCCCCGGCGCCGGGCAGGCGCCGGGGCTGGTAGGTCAAACAGCTTGTGACGTCGGCCGTTTGCGCCGGGAGCCGTGGGGACGGCGACCGGTGCGGGCGGTCGGCGCACGGCTGCGCCCGACGCGCCGGGGCGAAACGGCGCGATCGTCTTGCGGCGCTGTGAATCGGCGCCGCGGTGAATTGTTCATAACCAGTGGGGGATTGTTTCAATGGCGAAACCGCGCGTTCTGGTTATTGGCGACAGCATTCGACTCGTCAGCAAGGCCGGCCCGGCCGGCGTCGACGTCGTCTACGCACAGAAGCCTTCGCAATTCGATCCGGCGGTCATTCCGCACTGCTCGCAATTGCTGCTGGTCGACTACCAACAGGTGCCGACCGTGGTCGCCCTGGCCCGGGCCCTGCACGAGGTGCGGCCGTTCGCCCGGGTCGTGACGCAGTCCGAGGCGGCGCAGCTGGTCGGCGGCCATCTGGTCGACCTGCTGGGACTCCAGGGCAACGGCGCCCGGACGACGCGGCTGCTGCACGACAAGTCCGCGATGCGCGCGCTGCTGAACGAGCGGGGGATCGCGGCGGTGCCTTTCGCGGTGAATCCCACCCGCGAGCAGCTGGCGGAATTCGTCGCCGCGCACGGTGCCGCGATCGTCAAGCCGACCAAGGGGTCGGGCAGCCTGGGCGTCCGTCCGGTGCGCTCCGCCGAGGAGGTCGACGAGGTCTGGGCCTGGTGCGAGGAGTTCGGCATCGGCGACTTCCTGGTCGAAAAGCTCTTGGTGGGGCCCGAGTTGAGCGTCGAGGCGTTCTCGGAGGCGGGCCGGCACACGGTGGTGGCGGTGACCGCGAAGGACACCGACTCCGGTGTGGTGGAGCTCGGCCACGTGGTGCCGGCGCCGTTCCCCGCCGAACAGCTCGACGCGATCCGCGATCTGACGATCGATCTGCTCGACGCCGTCGGTCTGCAGGACGGGCCCTCGCACACCGAGATGATCCTCACGGCCGAGGGGCCGCGGATCGTCGAGTCGCACTGCCGGCGTGGCGGCGACTTCATCAACGACCTGGTGCGCATGGTCCACGGTGTGGACCTGGAGGAGGCCACCTACCGGCTCGCCGGGACCGGGGCGCCGCTGGCGGACCTGCACCCGGCACGCGGCGCGGCGGCGGTCCGCTTCCTCACCGCCGAGCCCGGAACGGTCGTCTCGGTGGAGGGGCTGGCGCGGGCGCAGCGCATGGAGGGCGTGGTCCGGGCCGTCGTGAGTGTGGAACCCGGGTCCGTCGTCGGCGAGTTGCGCTGGTCGGAGGACCGCTGCGGCCATGTGATCGTGCACGCCGAGGACGCCGAGACGGCGGTGCGGCTGGCCCGGAAGGCGGCCGACTGCATCGTGGTCACCACGGAGCCGGATCCGGCGGCCACCGCCCGACCGGCCACCCTGGACGGTCTGCTGGGTGCCTTCGACGAGGTCCTGGACCCGTTCGAGGCGCGGCCGGCCGAGTAGGCCGCCGGGCAGCCCCGAACCGCCGTACGGGCCCGGGCGGCCGCAGCCGCCGCCGCCCGGTGCACCGGCACGCCCTCACGCCCCCGGCCCCGACGCCCGCCGGTCCGCCCCACCCCGCTCGTTCCGGCCCGGCCCCGCCCCGACGGGCCGCACCGCACCACCCGGCCCGGCCCCGACGCCCGGTGGCCGTGCCGATCCCGGCGCCGCCACCCTCCGGCCCCGTGCCCCGGCCTCACCCCGGGTCTCCCACGTCTCCGGCAAACACGCCAGCCCGTTCGCAACAGATGGAATCATGATCATGAGCCCTGATCCGCACGACGACGGTTTCCTCTCCTACACCCAGGAAAGCCTCTGGCTGTTCCAGCACCTCGCCCGTCCGGACGAGCCCGCGTACAACGAGTCGCTGGCCTTCGAGCTGACCGGCGCGGTCGATCCGGCCGCCGTGCGCACCGCCGTGCGGGCGGCCGTCGAACGCCACGAGGCGCTGCGGACCAGATACCTCACCGGCCCGGACGGCCGGCCGCGCGCCGAGGTCCTCGCGCCGGCCCCGGACGCTCCGGACGCCCTGCACTTCGCCGATCTGCGCGCACTCGCGCCCGCCGACGCCGAGGCCGACGCCGAGCGGCTCCTCGCCGACCACCACCACCGGCCGTTCGACCTCGGCGCCGCCCCGCTGCTGCGCGCCCTCCTGGTGGCCCTGCCCGACGACCGGTGGCTGCTCGCCCTGACGGCCCATCACATCGCCGTCGACGACTGGAGCCTGCGGCTGCTGCTGACCGAGATCGGCGAGGACGTCCGGGCGATCGCCGGGACCGGCGCCCCGGCCGTGCGCACCGCGCCGGCCACCACCTTCCGTGACTACGTGCGCCGGAGCCGGGCCGCGTTCGAGCGGGGCGAGTACGCCGAGCAGATCGAGGCCTGGCGGCAGTCCCTGGCGCACAGCCCGGACCTGCTCGGCATGCCGCTGGACCGGCCGCGGCCGGCCCGCCAGACCTTCCGGGGCAGCAGCCGCACGCTCACCGTCCCGCGCTCCGACGTGGAGCCGCTGCTGGAGGCGGGCCGGCGCGAGTGCCGGGCGACGGCGTTCCCGGTCTTCCTGGCCGCCTACGCCGTCCTGCTCAACCGGTACACCGGACAGGACGGGTTCGCGATCGGCACCACCGTGCTGAACCGGCCGTCCGCCGAGGACCTGGACGTGGTCGGCTGCTACGTCAACACCCTGCCGCTCCACCTGCCGGTCGACCGCGACGCCACCACCTTCCGCGACCTGCTCGGCGCGGCCCAGGAGGCCACCGACCGGCTGCTCGACGACGGCGACGCCCCGTACCCGAAGGTGCTGGAGGCGCTCGGCGCCGAGCGGGCCGTCAACCACAACCCGGTCTTCCAGACCATGCTGACCCTCCTCGGCCCCCAGCCGGACCTCGACCTCGGCCCCGCGGTGTCCGCCCGGTACCGCCCGGTGCGCCGGACCGCCGCCAAGTTCGACCTCATGCTCTACGTCGGGCAGACCGGGGACGACTACGAGTTCGAGATCGAGTTCAACACGGACCTGTTCGACCCGGAGACCGCCGAGCGGCTGCTCGGCAACTACGCGCGCCTCCTCAAGGCGCTCGCCACCGCCCTCGACGCCCCGGTCGGCAAGCCGTCGATGCTCGGCGAGGACGAGGAGCGGCTGATCCTCGACGTCTGGAACGACACCGCCACCGAGTACCCGCCCGGCACGGTCGTCGACCTGATCGAGGAACGGGTCCGCCGCAACCCGGACGCCGTCGCCGTGGAGTACGGCGGACAGCTGCTCACCTACGACCTGCTGAACCGCCGGGCCAACCAGGTCGCCCGGACCCTGCGCGCCCGGCTCGACGGCGCGGGGACCGGGACCGGCCCGTTCATCGGCGTCTACATGGAGCGCTCCGTCGAGATGGTGGTCGCGCTGCTGGCGATCGTCAAGGCGGGCTACGCCTACGTGCCGATCGACCCGGACTACCCGCGCGCCCGGATCGAGTTCATGATCCAGGACGCCGCGCTCCCGCTGATCCTCACCCAGGAGCGGCACCGCGCCGCACTCGACGACGCCGGCACCACGGTCCTGGTGCTGCCGGACCCCGCCACCGACCGGGCCGACGACACCGACCCCGTGCGCGAGCTGCGCCCGGACTCGCCGGTCTACATGATCTACACCTCGGGCTCCACCGGGCAGCCCAAGGGCGTGATCAACCGGCACGACTCGCTGGCCAACCGGCTCCTCTGGATGCAGGACGCGTTCGGCCTCACCGGCGACGACAAGGTCCTGCAGAAGACCCCGTACAGCTTCGACGTGTCCGTCTGGGAGTTCTTCTGGCCGCTGATGTTCGGTGCGGCGATCGTCGTCGCCGAGCCCGGCGGGCACCGGGACCCCGAGTACCTGAAGCGCACCATCCGCGACCACCGCGTCACCACGGTGCACTTCGTCCCGTCGATGCTGAACGTCTTCCTGGAGGCGGAGCAGCTGGCCGAGCACTGCGGCTCGCTGCGCCGGGTGGTCTGCAGCGGGGAGGCGCTGCCGCGCCGCACCCTGGAGGTGTTCGCCGAGGCGCTCGACTGCGAACTGCACAACCTCTACGGGCCGACCGAGGCCGCGATCGACGTGTCGCACTGGCCCTGCACCCTGGACTACCCCGGCCAGGTGGTGCCGATCGGCAAGCCGATCGCGAACGTCCGGCTGTACGTCATGGACCGCGATCTGACCCTGCAACCCGTCGGCGTGCCGGGCGAGTTGTGCATCGGCGGGGTGGCCGTCGCGGCCGGCTACCACCGGCGCGACGAGCTGTCCGCGAAGGTGTTCGTCACCGACCCGTACGGCACCGGGCCGGACGCCCGGCTCTACCGCACCGGCGACCTCGCGCGCTTCCTGCCCGACGGGCAGATCCAGTACCTCGGGCGCATCGACAACCAGGTCAAGCTGCGCGGGCTGCGCGTCGAACCGGACGAGGTCGCGGCGGTGCTGCGCGGCCTGCCGGGGGTCAAGGACGCCGCCGTGATCGTGCACACCACCGGCGCCGCCCAGGCGCTCGCGGCGTACGTCGTCCCGGCCGCGACCGGTGCCGGCCCCGAGGGCGCGGGCGCGGACGGGTCCGTCACGCCGCCCCTCGACCAGGAGGGCCTGCGGTCCGCCCTGCGCGGCCGGCTGCCCGAGTTCCTCGTCCCGCAGTACCTGGTCGCCGTCCCCGACCTGCCCACCACCCCGAACGGCAAGCTGGACCGGCGCGCCCTGCCCGACCCGGTCGCCGCCGGCGCGGCGGACCGCGTCGCCGCGCGGCTCAGCGGCGTCCGCCAGCACGAGGTGGCCCGGGTCTGGCGCGAGGTCCTCGGCGTGCCGGCGGTCGGCGCCGACGACCGGTTCTTCGCCCTCGGCGGCGACTCCATCCTCGCCCTGCGGGTCGCCGCCCGGCTGCGCGAGGCCGGCTGGGCCGTCGACCTGCGTGACGTGATCGCCCACCCCACCGTCGCCGAACTCGCCACCGCGCTGACCGAACGCGACCCGGCCGCCCCGGAGGAGGCCCCGGTGGAGCCGTTCGCGCTGCTCTCCCCCGCCGACCGGGACGTGCTGCCCGCCGACGCCGAGGACGCGTGGCCGCTCACCAGGCTCCAGTCCGGCATGATCTACCACTCGCTGCTCGACGAGGACTCGCCGGTCTACCACGACATCTTCGACTACGAGTTCGCCGGCGCGGCCCGGCCCGAGCTGCTCCGCCGGGCGGTCGCGGCGACGGTCGCCCGCCACCCCCAGCTCCGCTCCCGCTTCGACCTGGACGAGTACGGCGAGCCGCTGCAGATCGTGTCGACGCGGGCCGACGTCGAGGTGGAGGTCACGGACCTCACCGGCCTCGACCCCGCGGAGCAGGACCGGGCCGTCGCCGAGTGGGTCGAGCGGGAGAAGCTCCGCCCCTTCGACCTGTCCCGTCCGCCGCTGCGCTTCCGCGTCCACCTGCGGGGGCCGGAGCGGCTGAACCTCGGCGTCTCGTTCCACCACCTGATCCTCGACGGCTGGAGCGTGGCCCTCGTGGTCGCCGAGATCCGCCGCCGGTACGCGGCCCTGCTCGCCGGCCGGCCGGAACCCGCCGAGGCTCCGGCCGTCCGCGAGCCCGGCTACGGGACGTACGTGGCGCTGGAGCGGGCGAGCCTGGCGAGCGAGGCGGACCGGGAGGCCTGGCAGCGGCTGCTCGCCGGGTTCCCCGCCACCCGGCCGGCCGGCCCGCAGCCGGACGGGTCGGTCGAGACGGCGACCGTCGAGCGGACCGTCCCGGCCGACCTCGCGGACCGGGTACGGAGGTTCGCCGCCGAGTTCGGTGTGCCGGCGAAGTCGGTCCACCTGGCGGCGCACTGCGCGGCCCTGGCCGACCTCACCGGAGGCGCCCGCCTGATCACGGGCCTGGTCGGCCACGGGCGCCCCGAACTCCCGGGCGGCACCGAGATGGTGGGCCTGTTCCTGAACACCCTGCCGTTCCCCGTCGAGGTGCCGGAGACGCCGGGTCCGGAGCTGGTCGGCGCGGTCTTCGCGACCGAGCGGGCGATCGTCCCGCACCGACGCCTCCCGCTCGCGGAGATCGAACGCCTCCTCGGCGGGCCGCAGTTCGACGTGGTGTTCAACTACACCGACTTCCACGCCTACGCCGAGGCGGACGAGGGCTCCCCGGCCGACGGCGGCGTCCGGATCGACGGCGCGCGGTACTTCGAGCTGACCAGCTTCCCGATGACCGTGCACGTCCACCAGGACCAGTTCGACGGCGTGCTGCGGCTGGACGTCTGCCACGACCCCGGCCGGATCAAGACCAGCGTCGTCGAGGGCTTCGTGGACGGCTACCTGGCCGCCCTGGAGTCGCTCACGGCGGGCGTGGCGCGGCCCGAGCCGGCGCCGGTGGCTTCGGGCGCCGCGCCGCAGGAGCGCACCGCGCGGTCGGAGACGGCGGTCGCCGAGATCATCGCCACCGCCCTCGGCGCCGGCACCCTGGCCGTGGACGCCAACTACCTGGACGCCGGGGTCGACTCCATCACCTCGATCCGCGTCCTCGCCAAGCTCCGCAAGCTGTTCCCGGCGGCCGTCCTGCGGGACGTGATCGAGTCGCGGACCGCCCGCGCCCTGGCCCTGCGCCTGGAGAGCCACCCGGACGCGGCCACCGCGCGGGCCGACGGCGGCGAGGAGGCCGGCGCACAGCCGGCCGCGGCCGCCCCGGCGCCGGCGGCCCTGCCGGACGGCGTCGAGGACGCCTACCCCGCCACCGCCATGCAGCTGCGGATGATCGAGGCCACCCGCCGCGACCCGGCCCAGTCCGCGTACCACGACGTCTTCGCCTACACCGTCGAGCTCCCGCTGGACGAGGCGGCGCTGCGCACGGCGCTGCGGGCCATGACCGACTCCTGCCCGACCCTGCGGACGGCCTTCCTCCTGGACGCCGACCCGCTGCCGCTCCAGCACGTCCACGCCGCCGTGGAACCCGACCTCACCGTCGTCGACGCCACCGGACGCCCGGACGCCGCCGACGAGTGGTTCGAGCGCGAGCGCGGTTCGGGCTTCGCCTGGGACCGCCCCGGGCTGATCCGCTTCGCCGCGCACCGGACCGGACCGGAGGCCTTCGTCCTCTCGCTCGGCTTCCACCACGCCGTCGTCGACGGCTGGAGCCTCTCCCTGCTCATCCGCGACCTGCTCACCTCGTACGCGGCCGCCGTCACCGGCACCGCCCCGCAGCCGGGCGCCGAGGGCGAGCCGGCCCCGTCCGGGTCCAACCCGCCCGTGCCCGCCTACCGCGACTTCGTCCGGGCCGAGCTCGCGGCCCGCGACGCGCAGCAGTCCCGCGCCTTCTGGCGCGACGTCCTGCGGGACCACGCGGGGACGGTGCTGCCCGGCTTCCGGCCCGACGGCACCGGCCGGCGCTGGACGGAGTGGACCGTCACCGTGCCGGAGGCCCGGGAGGAACGGCTGCGCGAGATCGCCCGGCAGGTCGGCTACCCGTTGAAGCACCTGATGCTCGCCGCCCACCTGCGCGCGCTGGCCCTGGTCACCGGCGAGGCGGACCTCGTCACCGGTGTCTTCACCCACGGCCGTCCGGAGGCGGAAGGCGCCGAGCGGATGACCGGCATGTTCCTCAACTTCCAGCCGCACCGGGCCCTGCTGGCCGGACGGACCTGGCCGGAGCTGATCGAGGAGGTGTTCCGGGCGGAGGCCCGCGCCCTGCCGCACCGCCGCTACCCGACCTCCGCCATCGCCCACGACGCCGGGCGCGAGGAGCTCTTCCCGGCGCTCTTCAACTACACCGAGTTCCCGGCCTACGCCGAGGCGGCCGACGGCGGCGCACTCATCACCGACGTCCGCTGGTTCGAGCACACCGACGCGCCGTTCCTGGTCAACGTCGGCCGGGACATCAGCCAGGCCCGGCTCGAACTGACCGTCAACGCCGACGGCCGCCTGCTCGCGCAGCCGGTCACCGAGGCCCTCGCCCGGCTCCACACGGCCGTGCTGGGCCAGATCGCCGCCGACCCCGAGGGCGCCGTCCTCGGCACCACCGACGAGCTGCGCGCCGTCGAGGCCGAACTCCGGGCGTACGCGACCACCGGCCTGCCCGCCCTCACCGAACCGCTTTCGACCGACACCCCCGGAAAGGACACCCCGAAGCGATGACCACCACCCACGACCCCGCCACCGAGCAGGTGCTCAGCTTCGAGCAGCCCGACGGCTACCGCACCCACTACCGTGTGTGGGGCCCCGACCGGGCCGCGGACCTCGTCGTCATGCTGCACGGCGGCATGAGCCACTCCGCCTGGCAGGCGCCGCTGGGCACCCGCCTCGGCCGGCTGCCCGACACCGCGTTCGCCGCCGTCGACCTGCGCGGCTCCGGCCTCAACGCCGGCCGCGGCCACATCCCCTCCGGTCAGCTCGCGGTCGAGGACATCGCCAACCTGCTGCGCCACCTGAAGGGCTCCTACGACCGGGTCCACCTGGCCGGCTGGTGCTTCGGCGCCCAGGTCGCCACGGTCGTCGCGGCCGGCCTCGCCGGCCAGGACGTGATCAGCAGCGTGGTCATGACCTCGCCCGGCTTCTTCTTCACCGACCGGTACGGCGACGTGCTCGACCGCTCCATCGACGCCGCCCTGACCGTCGTCGAGGAGCTCGGCCTGACCCCCGAGCCGACCCGCGCCTTCATCCAGATCCCGCTGCGGACCCCCGACTTCACCGACCGCGAGGAGTGGCGGGAGTTCATCGACGCCGACGAGCTGCGGCTGCTGCGGGTGACCGTGGGCACGATCGACGCCTGGGAGGACATCGCCGTCCGCTCGGAGAAGGACTACGCCGCCATCGGCCCCGTCCCCGTCCTGGCGGTGTTCGGCACCCGCGACAAGCTGGTCGACAACGCCCGGGTCCACGCGTTCCTGACCGCCCACGAGGACCTGCGGGTCCACGAACTGGACACCGGCCACGCCCTCCAGTTCGAGGAGCCGGACGCCCTGGCCGGGCTGATCGGCGACTTCATCGGTCACCCGGTGGCGGGCTGATCCGATGACGGCAGGACGTGAACCCGAGGACGGCGCACCCGAGGACGGCAACCGCTACCGTCAGGCCCTGTCCACCCCCGGCGCGCTCGGCTTCGTGCTCCCCGGGCTGCTCGCGCGGTTCCCGATCGGCATGACGGGCCTGAGCATCCTGCTCCTCGTCAAGTCGGTCCGGAACGACTACGGCACCGCCGGGGCGGTGTCCGCCACCTCCGCCCTCGGGTACGCGGTGGCCGCGCCCCAGCTGGCGCGGGTGGCGGACCGGATCGGCCAGCGCCCGATCCTGCTGCTCTGCGCCGCGCTGTGCGCGCTCGACGGCACGGCGTTCGTGCTCAGCGTGCAGCACGGGGCGCCGCTGTGGGTGCTGTTCCCCACCGCGGCGCTCCTCGGAGCCGCCACGCCCGCGATCGGCTCCATGGTCCGGGCACGGTGGAGCGGGCTGCTCTCGGGCTCACCGGTCCTGGCCACCGCCTTCGCGCTCGAATCGGTCGTCGATGACGTGATCTTCATCCTCGGACCGGTCATCGCCACCGCCCTGGCCGCCGGGTCCCACCCGGCGGCCGGGATCATCTGCTCGCTGGTGCTGGTGTGCGGCGGCAGTGCCGTCCTGGCACTCCGCCGTGACACCGAACCCCCGCTCGCCACCGGCCCCCGGCCGACCGGCAGCGCGCTCCTGCTCGGACCGGTGCTCGTCATCGGTGCGGTCAACGTCTGCCTGGGCGCCATGTGGGGCTCGGTCGACGTCGCGACCGTCGACTTCACCGCCGACCTCGGCCACCCGGGCCTGGCCGGCGTGCTGCTGGCGGGCTACGGGATCGGCAGCACGGTCGCCGGCCTGGCCTACGGGGCCCGCGAGTGGAACCTGCCCACCACCCGCATCCTGCAGGGGGCGACGGCTCTGATGGCGCTCGGCATCGCGCCGATGCTCCTGGTCGACGGCCTGGTCGGCGGCGCCCTCGTGCTCTTCCTCGCCGGCGCGGCCTCGGCGCCCGCCATGGTCGCGGGCATGCTGCTCGTCCTGGACGGCGTCCCGGCCTCGCGCCGCACCGAGGCCATGGCCTGGCAGTCCACGGCGATCTGGCTCGGCGTGGCCTCCGGCTCCTCGGCCGGCGCCCGGCTGGCCGACACCGTGGGGCCGCACGCCGCCTACGGCTGCGCCCTGGCCTTCGGCGGCGTCGCCTTCGTCGTGGCCGCGGCCGGGCGGCGCCGGGTCGCCCTCGGGCCGGCCGTGGAGGCGGTCTGACGCTCCGGCGTCCCGGTGTCCCGGCGCCCTGGTGCCGGGACACCGGGACGTTCCGATGTCCTGACGTTCTGATGTTCGGATTTTCCGCCGTCCTGACATTCCGACCTTCTGACGTTCTGACCTCCTGACATTCCGACGGTCGGCGCCCACCGCTTCCAGGCTCCGACCACGCGTCGGCCCGCGGCCGTCGCCCACCACCCCGTCCGCTCCTTCCCACCAGAGATGGACCGATGACCGACACGACCTCCCCACTCCCCCGGACCGGTTCCCCGCTCACCGGGACCGCCCACACCTGGGTGCCGGACCTCATCGACGCCCGGGCCGACGCCGACGGCCCGGCGGTCGCCCTGCGCACCGCCGACGGCGAACTCGGCTACGCCGAACTCCGGGACCGCGCCGACCGCACGGCCCGCGACCTCACCGACCTCGGCGTCGGCACCGGCGACCTCGTCGGCATCCGCCTGCCCGCCGGGCCCGCCCTGGTCGTCGCGATGCTCGCCGTCTGGCGGGCCGGCGCGGCCTTCCTGCCGATGGACGCCGCCGCCCCGGACGAGTACTGCGCCCGCCTCCTGCGCGACTCCGGCGCAGCCGCCGTCTTCGACCGCGGCGAGCGGCCGGCCGCCCTGCCCACCGCCCGGCGCGGCGCCGCCCTCGACCCGGCGCCGGCCCCCGGCGACCGGCCCGCCTACGTGATCTACACCTCCGGCTCGACCGGCGCGCCCAAGGGCGTCGTGGTCGGGCACCGGGCGCTGGCCGGCCACGTCGCCGCCGCCGTCGACCTGTTCGCGCTGGACCGGCAGGACGTCGTCCTCCAGTTCGCCAGCGCGGGCTTCGACGTCGCCCAGGAGGAGATCTGGCCGACCCTCGCCGCCGGCGGCACCCTCGCCTTCCGCAGCGCCGGCGCCCCCGACGCGGCCGCCCTGGCGGCCCAGGCCCGCGCGCTCGGCGTGACCGTCCTCCAACTGCCCACCGCCTACTGGCGCCTGCTCTGCACCGAGACCGCGGGCGGCCCGGACGGCCCGCGTGGAACCGGCGCCGCCTCCGGGGACGCGGCCGGCCCGGACTTCACGGGCGTCCGCACGGTGGTCATCGGCGGCGAGAGCGCCACCGCCAACGACGTCGACGTCCACCGGCGTGGACCGCTCGGCCACACCACCCTGGTCAACGGCTACGGCCCGACGGAAACCGTCATCACCGCCACGGCCCTCGTCCTGCGGCCCGGGCAACCCGTCCCCGGGAGCACCGGACTGCCGATCGGCGGCCCGCTGGGCGAACGGCTGCTGTACCTCCTCGACGAGGAACAGCGCCCCGTCCCGGACGGCGTGCCCGGCGAGCTGTGGATCGGCGGCCCGCTGCTCGCCGCCGGCTACCTCCACGACCCCGGCCGCACCGCCGAGCGCTTCCGCCCGGACCCGTTCGCCGCCCCCGCCGGGACGGGCTCCGGCCCCGACGCCCGGATGTACCGCACCGGGGACCAGGTCGTCCGCCGCGCGGACGGCGAACTCGAGTTCCTCGGCCGCCTCGACAACCAGGTCAAGGTGCGCGGCCACCGGATCGAGCTCGACGAGGTCGACCGCCACCTGCTGGACACCCCCGGCGTCACCGCGGCCGCCGCCGTCACCCTCGACGACGGCGCCGGCGGCCTGACCCTCGGGGCCGGCATCTCGCGCACCCCCGACGGCCCGACGGCCGAGGAGCTCCGCGACCGGCTGCGCCCGCGCCTGCCCGCGTACATGGTCCCCGGCCCGATCTTCGTCTTCGACCGGCTGCCGCTGACCCCCTCCGGCAAGATCGACCGCCGGGCCGTCGCCGCCCTGGCCGCCGCCGAACACACCCCGGCGCCGGCCGACCACCCGGCGCCGGAGGGCCAGGCCGGCGCGGACGCACCGGTGGTGGACCAACTCCTCGGCCTCCTCCGGGAGCTGCTCCGCGATCCCGCCTTCGGAGTGGACGACGACTTCCTCGCCCACGGCGGGGACTCGCTGATGGCCCTGCGGGTCAGCGGCACCCTGCGCGAACGCGGCTGGCGCCTGCGCCCCTCCGACCTGCTGACCGGAGGCACCGCCCGCGTCGCGGCCGAACGCGCGCGGGCCCTGACGGTCACGGCGTAACGGCCCGGACGGCGGTGCACGCCCGGGCGGCCCGGACGGCCAGGCCGCCCGGGCCGCTTCGCGTGGCCGGCGGCGGCACCGGCCGCGCGAAGCGGGGGCCGGGGCTCAGACGAGGCCCGCCCGGCCGCCGGAGGCGATCGGCACGGTGGCGAGGAACTCCTCCGGCAGGTCGAAGGCGTCCGCCAGCGTCAGCGCGTGCGGGGCGAGGCGGCCGATGACGGCGCTGACGGTCGGCGCGAGCGCGCGGACGTGGTCCGCCGTCAGGTGGCCGTCCGCGAGCAGGAGCCCGGTGTGCGGGTCGAGGTGCCGGAGCAGGAAGAGCCGGCAGAGGTCCTCCAGCAGCTCCCGCGCCCCGGCGGTGGCCGCGTCGGCCGCGGCGGCGATGAACGCGTCGGCGGCCTGGAGACAGGCCGCGGCCTCGATCATCTCCAGGGCGGGGCCGGAGGCCTCGTTCCAGCGGTCGAGCGGGTCCCCGGAGGGGCCCTGGCGCAGGGCCTCCCGGGCCCGGGCCTGCCGGCCCGCGACCAGCTCGGCCAGCAGGCCGCGCAGGAAGGCCGGGTCGGTCAGCGGCCGTCCCTCCGGGGCGGGGGCGGCGGGGCGGTCGGCGATCGTACGGTCGAAGAGCAGTTCGGAGGCGGCCTTCAGCCAGATCACCAGGTTGTCGCCCTCGGCGGTGATGCCGCCTTCGATGTTCTGCCCCAGCTCGGAGAGCCCGTTGGCGGGGAACAGGCCCTGGGCGCCGCAGCGCTCGCGGGCCTCGGCGGTGATCGCCCGGGCCTGCCAGGTGATCCAGCCCTTGGCGATGGCGATCCGACGCGCGACGTCCTCGCGCTCCTCCGGCGTGTGGCGCACCCACCGGTCCGTCACCGACCGGTGCAGGAACGTCATCGCGTAGGCCGTGGCCATGCCGTCCAGCAGCCGGGAGTGGTGACTGCGGTGGGCCATCAGCGGCACGCGCTGGCCGAGCCTGGGCCCGCTGACCTGCCGGGTGTGGGCGTGGCGCACCGCGAAGACCAGGGCGGCGCGGGCCATCCCGAGGGTGCCGCCGCTCATGCAGAGCTTGCCGGTGGTGACGCGGTCGATGGACTCCAGTAACCGCTTGCGCCGGCTGCCGACGCTGCTGGTGAAGGTGCCGTCGGGTGCGACCCGGCCGTGGTCGGCCTGGAGCATGGCCTCCCGGGGCAGCCGGACGTGGTCGAAGGCGGTGAGGCAGTGGTCGACGGCGGTGCCGGTGCGGTAGGGCAGTCGGCGCACGTGCACGCCCGGCAGGTGGCCGTCGGCGTCGCTCAGGGGCGTGAGGAAGAGGAAGACGCCCCGGTCCGTGCCGTCGACCAGCAGCCGCGCGGCGACCACGGCGCTCTTGGGGCCGCCGGCGAGGCTGGTGTTCGGCATGAACTTCTGCGCCCCCTCGGTCGGCGTGTTCAGGACGAACTCCCCGGTGGCCCGGTCGAACTCGGCCGTGGTCTCGAGGGCGGAGGCGTCGTTGCCGTGGTCCAGCTCGGTGCAGAGGAAGGTGCCGGTGCGGCGCAGCGCGGTGTACTCGGAGAGGTCCCGGCCGCCGGGGCCCTCCTCGTGGTCGAGCAGGCTGCCGAGGAACAGGTTGTAGTGGATGCTGGCCAGCGTGCACAGACCGCCGTCCACCACACCGGTCCACTCGTGCAGCGCGGCCAGCCGGCGCGGGTCGCGGGCGAGGTCCTCGGGGGCGCCGGCCACCGCGTTGACCGCGCGCAGGCGCTCGTAGGAGAGCCCGACGCGCTGCCCGGGCGTCAGACCGTCACGGTGGTGGAACGTTTCGTCGGCGAGCAGGGCGCGCCAGGGGCCGTGCACCCGCTCGCGGTCCTCCCGGTCGAACAGCAGGCCGGTGAGTTCCCGGACGAGCGCCCCGGCCGGCTCCCGGGCTCCGGCCCGGCCCCCGGCCCCGGCGGGCCCGCCCGCGTCCCGGTCGGACGGGAGGCCGACGACCTCGGACGAGGTCTGGTCGCGGAGTATCGCAGTGGTCATGGAACCCTCGGTATGACGACGGGTAGAAAGGTGGAGGTCCCGACCGTTGCAACAAACGTACCAATCGGTTTGGACCGGACCTGGCACATCTTGCCGGGAACCGCGGCCTTCGGTAAAGGTCGGTTCGTACTTGAGATACCGATCGATCGGTTTTAAAGTGGCATCGACCGGTACCATCTGTGAAAGGATCGGACTTCCCCGGGGTCCGGGGCTCGTGCCTGCACCCGCGGTCCATTGCGACGGCGGACGCTGAGCAACATGCCGAATGGTTTCAAGACTCCCGGAGGTCGGGGCGGTGGCGCTGCAAGAACGTGCGGTCAGGACGAAGCGGGCGATCCTGGTCGCCGCGGCCGAGGTCTTCGACGAGCTCGGCTACGAGGCCGCCACCATCTCCGAGATCCTCAAGCGCTCCGGGGTGACCCGCGGCGCGCTGTACTTCCACTTCAGCTCCAAGGAGGAGCTGGCCCAGGGCGTGCTGGCCGAACAGGTGGGCGCCCTGCCGCCCGTCCCGGGGCGGGACCTCAAGCTCCAGCAGTCCCTGGACGAGGCGCTGCTGCTGACCCACCTGCTCCAGCGCGACACCGGGGACCCGATCGTCCGGGGCAGCGTCAGACTGACCGTCGACCAGGGCCCGGCCCAGGGCGGATTCGACCGGCGCCTTCCGATGCAGGGCTGGATCGAGCACACCCACGCGCTCCTCGAAGAGGCCAAGGCCAACGGCGAACTGCTGCCCTACGTCGACACGCTCAGCCTCGCCAAGCTGACGGTCGGTGCGTTCACCGGCGTACAGGTGCTGTCCGACATCATGACCGGCCGGACCGACATGCCGGAGCGGGTGAGCGACCTCTACCGGGTCCTGCTGGCCTCGGTCGCGGCGCCGACCGCGCTCTCCCAGCTGGACTTCAGCCCCGAGCGCGGACTGCGGGTCCACCAGCAGATCATGAAGCTCCGTCAGGAGGCGGAGGAGTCCCCCGAGGCGTAGGGCCCGCCCGGTGGATTGGCGCCGGTCAGGGCCGATCCACTAGAAACAGGCCCCGGGCCCGTCCTCGCGTTCCCGCCGGCCAGGCGGCTCCGGGGGCGGGCCCGAGGGCTCGTGCGACCGTGCCCGGCGGGAACGGTCGGACGCGCCCGAGGCCTCGCGGCGCGGTGCCGACGGGGGACGAAACGGCGCGAACGCCGTTGCATGGAAGAGGCACTGATGGAGACCACGACCACCTGCCCGTACGCGCTCGACGTCCTCGGGCGCGATCTGAACGGCGAGGCGGCGATGCTGCAGGGCCGGGGGCCCGCCGTCGAGGTCGAACTGCCCGGCGGGGTCCGCGCCTGGGCCGTCACCCGCCAGCGGTACGTCGTACGCCTGCTCACCGACCCGCGGGTGTCCAAGGACGCCCGTCAGCACTGGCCGGCCTTCATCGAGGGGCGCATCACCTCCGAGTGGCCGCTCTACCCGTGGGTCGCCAACGAGAACATGCTCTTCGCCTACGGCGATAGACACACGCGCCTGCGCCGCCTGGTCGCCGGGGCGTTCACCGCCCGCCGGACCGAGGCCCTGCGGCCCGCCATCGAGCGCAACGTCGCCGAACTGCTGGACGACCTGGCCGCCCTGCCCGCCGGAGAGCGCGTCGACCTGCGCCTCGCCTTCGCCAAGCAGCTGCCCATGCGGGTCATCTGCGACCTCTTCGGCGTCGCCGAGGAGCTCCGCGAACCGCTGTGCACCGCGCTGCAGCTGGTGTTCAGCACCTCGACGTCCGCGGAGGAGATGGCCGCGGCGCAGCTGGAGGTCTTCGGGATGCTCGGCGAGCTCGTCCAGGAGAAGCTGCGCGAGCCCGGCGACGACCTGACCTCCGCGCTGATCTCGGCCCGCCACGAGGGCCAGACGCTGAGCGAGCAGGAGCTGCTCGGCACCCTGTACCTGATGATCGCGGCCGGTCAGGAGACGACCTGCACGCTGATCGCCAACGCGCTGGGCGCGCTGCTCGCCGACCCGGCCCAGCTGGAGCACGTGCGCACCGGGCGGGCCGGCTGGGCCGACGTGATCGCCGAGACCATGCGCAGCCGCAACCCGGCCGCGTACTCGCCGATGCGCTTCGCGGTGGAGGACATCGACCTGGACGGCGTGCTGATCCGCAAGGGGGAGCCGATCCTGGTCTCCTTCGCCTCCACTGGCATCGACGCCGAGCACCACGGCGAGGACGCCACCCGGTTCGACCTGCTGCGCCCGGGCCGGCGGGACCACCTCGGCTTCGGGCACGGCGTGCACTTCTGCGTGGGCGCGCCGCTGGCCCGGATGGAGGCCACCGTGGCGCTGACCGGGCTGTTCGAGCGGTTCCCGCAGGTGGCGCTGGCCGTCCCGGCGGACGAGATCGAGCCCATACCGTCGTTCATCGTCAACGGCTACGGCTCGCTGCCCGTGGTGCTGGGGGCCGCTGCGGAGTAGCACGGCCCGGGGGGGTGGCGTGGCGGGCGCGGGCCGTCCGTCACGCCGCCACGGCCGCCATGGGCCGCCACGGGCCGCTGCGGTCGCCGTGGGCCATGGCGAGCCGCCGCGAGCCGCCGCGAGCCTCCGTGAGCCCCACCCATGACGCCTCTTCAGAAGAAACCGACATGATGGTTTAATATTCGTGTAGTCCGGGTGAAGGTTCCCGCCGGACGGTCGGGATTGGGTCGGGCCGCTGCCTCCGCGCAGCCGGCCCGCGGTCAGGAGGCCTCGCGATGGTGAAAATGGTGAAGCAGAAGCGCGCCGCCCAGACCCGACGGGCGTTACTTGTCGCCGCCGGCGAGGAGTTCGCCACCGAGGCCTTCGAGACCGTCTCGCTCGCCCGGATCGCCAAGCGGGCCGGAGTCAGCTACGGCGGCCTGCACTACCACTTCGGCACCAAGCAGGACCTCGCCACGGCCGTCGTGGCCGAGGCCGCCGCCGTACTGCGCGACGAGGTGTGCGCGCCCGGTGGCCTCACCGGCCCCGGCCGGCTCGACGCCCGCCCGCCCGCGCTCGGGCGGCTGGTCGAGGCCACCCACCGGCTGTTCGCCCGGCTGGACCAGGACCCGCTGATCCAGGCCGGGTTCGCGCTCACCCGGGACGCCGGCCGCCCGCTGGGCGAGGACCTTCGCGAGCAGTGGCGGCGCTGGGTCGAGGAGGTCCTGGCCGAGGCCGAGCAGGCACGGGAACTCGACGAGGGCGTCGCCGGAGCCGACGTCGCGATCGCCGCGGTGGCGGCCGCGGCAGGCTTCGCGGCGCTGGCCGTGCGCGACCGGTCCTGGCTGAAACCCGATGTCACCGCCCGCTTCTGGGGCCTGATCCTCCCCCGGATCGCCTCCCCCGAGGCAGCGGCCGCAGCCGAGCTGACGGCCGCCGCGGCCCGCTAGAACCACCGGGAAGCGTCATCGCCCTCCTGTTCTTCCCCGGCCGGGGCCTACTGAACCGGGCCGGCCAGGGTTTCCACCGGCTGGAACGGCCACTTGGGCGCTTTCCGGGTGAGCGCCGCCAGGTCCTCCGGCGGTTCGGCGCCGTCCCGGACGACCGCGACGTACGCCTTCGCCTGCTGCAGGCTGAGCCGCGGCGCCTCCTTGCGAAGGTGGCTCATCGCGGCCACCACCCCGGCGGACCGCACGAGTTCGCGGACGGCGGCCGCCAGGGGGTCGGGCGGCCTGACGCCCCTGGTCTGCCACAGGTAGTCGTCCTCCCACCCCTCGTCCAACCCCCTGACGGCGGGGACGAAGTGGATGCTCCCGTCGTGACGGTCCACCAGGTAGTGGCTGCTGCTCCCGAAACCGAGCCGCGCGTCGCCGGTGCGGGCGAACTCCGCCGTGTCCCAGTAGAAGACCCAGCCGACCGAGTACTCCTCCACGCTGTGGATGGCCAGCTCGGGAACGGGACTCCACGGCCACGTCATTTGCTCCCTGGCCAGGAGGGATTCGGCGAGCTCGACGGCACGTTCCTTGGAGATCACGCCTTCATCCTCCCCCACCGGTCAACCGGTCTCCGCCGGAGGGCACCGCCCCGATCGCGAGCGGGCGGCGCGTCAGCTCGCGACGGCGGCGACGGGTGGTCCCGCTCGCCGGGCTCCCCGCGCCGGGTGCTGGCGGCGGGCTTGAAAGTCCGTTCACCGGTCCCCTCCGCACCGCCCTGGCCGCGCAGGACCCTCCACCGGCGGGTCGGCGTTGTCCCCCCGGCCACCTGGCTGCGATGACCCTCGCCACCCGCGGCGACCTCGTCTGCCCGGTGTCCGCCGCATCCCCGGCGCAGCGCGAACCCACTCCTCAGAACCAGTGCAGGCAGTGCGGGGGGCGCTCGGCGCGGAAGAGGGTGTCGGCGAGGGCGGCCGCGCCCGGGTGGTGGGCCCGGATGTGGCCGGCCCGCACCAGCGTGCTCAGGGTGGTGCCGCCGAGGTAGACGGAGCCCAGGTCGCTCACGTCCAGGGACAGGTCTGGCTCCCGGTCGGTCGGCACGCACTCGGCCTTGCCGTCCCGGACGGTCAGCAGGTAGCGGCCGTGCTCGCCGAGGAACGGGTCGTCGACGTCGAGGACGAGCTCGCCGTCCGTGAACCAGCCGCGCGCGGTCAGCGCCCGCGGGACGTCCAGCAGCCGCACCCAGAGCCAGTCGGTGTCGCCGCTCACCTCGCCGGCGCGGAAGTCCTCGAACTGCCAGCGCAGCGGGTGCCCGGTCGGGACGTGCTTGAACACGACCTTGGTGACCAGGTCGTGTTCGAGCAGGAACCGCGCCAGGGCGGTGTGGACCCGGTCGTCGGCGGCCACGGTCTCGTCGACCGTCAGGGTCTCGGACTCGCCGATCGAATAGCTCGCGTACCCGTCCGGGACCCCGTCGGCGTCGCGGTGGACGGCGACGTAGCGCGGTGCCGGGGCGATCGGGGGCTGCCCGGCTCCCGAGGCCCACCAGCGGTGCGGCCGGGACAGCGCGCCGGGCTGCGAACGGCGGTACCGGTCGTAGACCTCTTCCAGGATCGCGCCGCACTCCGCCCGCCGCAGCACCTCGACGGTGCCGGCCTCCGGGCCGCTCGCCGGCGTGTCGGCCGTCCCCCGCGCCCGGGGACGGGCGAGGGACGCCTGGTGGCGCGGCACCGTCAGCCGCGCGGTGTACGTCGCCGGCCCGTAGCCGAACCTGCGGTAGATCAGGGCCTCGGAGGCCAGCAGGACGGAGAGGAACTCCCCGCGGTCACGCAGCTCGGTGAGCTGACGCCGCATCATCGCGGTCAGCACGCCCCGGCGTCGGTGCGACGGCAGGACGCCGACGGCGGTAACCCCGGCGGTCGGGGCGATGACCTCACCGGGCAGGGTGAGCTCGAAGGTGTACGCGCCGGCGGTGCCGATGGGCCGCCCGTCCGCCGTCACGGCGAGCAGGCCGCGGTCCATCTCGAACACCGACCACCACACCCCGCGCCCGCCCTCGCCCGGGGTCTCCGGGAAGCGCCCGAACGCGGCGTGAAGGGTGTCGACGAAGACGTCGAGGTCCTCGTCGGTGGTGGAACGAATCTCCATCCTGCCGTTGCCTCCCGGATATCGGCACCACGACGCGTGGTGTCCCCCGCACAGTGCAGCGCCACCGCTCCGCCGGGTCAAACGAATTACGGGCAGGGGGCGGCGCAGTACCGGCCGCCGGGAAATGCGAGAGGACCCGGGAGCGTAGCCAGCTCCCGGGCCCCTGTGTGCCGCCCAATTGCGCACACCGGCACGTTTAAGGGTCGCGGATCAGATTGAAACCGACGCGTTCTACCTTTGAACTACCGTGCCACGGAGCGGCACAGACAGGACTTGAACCTGCATTCGTCGATATTCGTCCACACCCCGTCGATCCGGCGTTCGGCGGCGAATGCTGAGACTGGAGCGAGAGTCTGAGGTTCACGAGGTCTGCCTCTGCCTGCTTGGGCTACCCCGGCTCGTGGTGCCGGGGGGAGGGATCGAACCTCCACTGTGACCCCTGGTCAGCTTCAACATCAGTGTCAGCTTTTCGCACCGCGCAGCGCCCCCGCCCGGCTCCCCGGGCCTGGGTTCTCGGCGCGCCCGGTGCACCCGCCCGGCTCCCCGGGCGGGCGATCATGGGGCTACCGGAACAGGTAGCCGAAGACGGCGTCACCCACCCGCTGGTCGGTGACCTCCACGGCGTTGGCCTCCTCGCGGGCGAACTTCACCGCCTGCTGGAGCTTCTCCACCCGCTCGGCGAGCTCGTTCACCCGGCGGGCCGGCAGCGCGCCCGAGAACTTGACCGTGGTCCAGTAGCCGACCGCGATGTCCTCGTAGTAGACCTCGACCTGGGCGGGGTGCTTCTCGGTGGCCTCGGCCTTGACGTGGTTGCGCGGCACCTTCTTGGTCCGGATGGTGCGCACCGGCTCGGTCTTCCACGAGTCGGTGGACGGGTCGAGGTTCCACGACTCGGAGGCGTCCAGCACCGGGAGCTTCTTCACGAAGGTGAACAGGTCGGTGAGCTGCTTCTCCAGGAAGAGCAGGTACGGGACCGGCACCTGGGCGAGCAGCACCTGGCCGTCCACCACGACGTCCGCCCGGGCGCCGATGTTGGCCCAGTCCTTGGTGGCCGTCACGTCGAACAGCCGGGTCAGGGTGGCCGCGGTGGACCGCAGGATGTCCTCGGCCTTGAGCTGCACCCGGGTCGACTCCGGCGGCAGCTGCTCACCCTCCTCGTCCTTGGGCTGGTACGTCCGGGAGATGCCGGCCAGCAGTGCGGGCTTCTGCAGGTCCTGGTGGGCCTGGGTCAGCTCCTGGAAGGACTTGGACTTGACGCCCTTTTCAACGGCGATGATCTGGTTCAGCTTTGCCACGTCGAGGACGCTACCAGCGCCGAACTGGTGCGCGACACCGAATTGTCGATCGAGGCCTCGCCGAGTCCCCGCCGATCCGCTCCGGCCGCGAGCGGGCCGGGGCGGATCGAGGACGAGGGGCGGCCGGCCGCGGAGGTGCGGCAGCGCCTGGCCGCCCGCGCGGCCGCACGTCCGGCAGCAGCACGCGCTCTTATGACAACAGCATTGACGTGAAACGGGTGCGGCGGTTTCATGGCCACCCACCGGCCGTTCGGCCGCCCCCACCCCCCATCACCCCCTCACGCAAGGCGGTGTTCCCTTGGCAGAAACCGTCCAGGACACGGGTACCGGTCCGAGAGCCCACTCCGACTCCCCCGTCTCCATGCGCAAGTCCCTCGGCCTGCTCGACGGGGCGGCGATCGCCGCCTCCAGCACGGCCGCCACCAGCAGCATCGGCATCGGCCTCGGACTGACGGCCGGCATCGTCGGCCTCCACCTCCCGGCGATCATGCTGCTCGCCTTCCTGCCCGTGCTCGCCATCGCCGGCGGCTACGGCCGGCTCAACCGGGTCGACCCCGACGCCGGCAGCAGCTACCGCTGGGTCGGCCAGACGCTCAACCCCTGGCTCGGCTTCCTCACCGGCTGGGTCAACACCGTCGGCACCGTCGTCTTCATGGCGTACACCACCACGGTGACCGGCTCGGCGATCATCCAGCTCCTCGGCCAGGCCGCCGTCCACTCCGTCGCCGGCCTGCGCCTGGACCCGGACTCCACGCTCCAGTGCACCCTGCTCGGCCTGGCCGTGCTGATCGCCGCCGCACTGGTCGCCGTCCGGGGCCTCGAACTCGCCGCCCGCCTGCAGAAGTACCTGCTGGTCTTCGAGTACGGCGTGCTGCTCGCGTTCTGCGGCTACGGCCTCTTCGCCGGCGGCCAGCCGTTCTCGCCGCAGTGGTTCAACCCCTTCGACATCCCCTCGCTCAGCGCGCTCGCCCAGGGCATGGTGCTCGCGGTGTTCTGCTACTGGGGCTTCGAGTCGGTGTTCAGCGTCGGCGAGGAGGTCCGCGACCCCGAGGACGCCTCGCGCGGCGGCCTGCTCGCCCTGGTCGTGATGATGCTGCTCTTCGTCCTCGCCGGCACCGCCTTCCAGCGCGTCCTCCCGCTGGACGAGCTGGCCGACAACGGCGCGCAGGGGCTCGCCTACTTCGGCACCAGGCTGGCCGACCAGCCGCTCGCCGCGCTGCCGCTGATCGCCCTGACCTTCTCCGCCGTCGCCTCACTGCAGGCCTCGGTCATCCCCACCGCGCGCGGTCTCTACGCCATGGGACGCGACGGCGTGCTCGGCCCGGTCTGGACCCGGCTGCACCCCCGGCACGGCACCCCGGCCGTCGGCACGCTGCTGATCACCGGCATCGCCTGCGTGCTCGCCCTGCTCTCGATCGCCATCCCCACCGTCGGCGACCTCATCTCCGCCGCCGTCAACGCGATCGGCATCGTGGTCGCGCTCTACTACGCGCTCACCGCCGTCGCCGCGGCCGTGCGCTTCCGCCACCTGCTGCGCACCGCGCCGCTGGAGGGCCTGCGCGCGGTGGTCGGCCCGCTGCTCGGCGCCGCCGCGCTGCTGCTCGTCGGCGGCTACCTCGCCTGGACCTTCTACGCCTCCGCCGACCACTTCGAACTCGCCGCCGACAACGGCTGGTTCGAGCTGCTCGTGCCAGTGCTGATGATCGGCTCCGGCCTGGTGGCGGCGGCCTGGGCCCGTTGGCGGCGCCGCTCGGACTACTTCCTCCGGCCCGTCGGCGAGGGCCCCGCACCGGCGGCCCCCACCGTCTGACCAGCGAGGCGGGTGCCACAGGCGCGTCCTGCGGCACCCGCCTCCGCCGAACCCGTCCTGCGCCACTCCCGCCACCCTCGCCGCAGGACCCACCGGACCACCCGCACCCCAACCGTCTGGAGCACCACCATGAACAAGGCCGACCTGGTCTTCACCCACGGCCCCGTCCACACCGGCGACCCCGCCCGCACCCGGGCGAGCGCCCTGGCCGTGACCGGCGAGCGCATCACCGCCGTCGGGCACGACGAGGTGCGGGAGCTGATCGGGCCGGGGACCGAGGTCGTCGATCTCACCGGCAAGCTGCTGATCCCCGGGTTCCAGGACGCACACATCCACGCCGTCTACGGCGGCACCGAACTCGCGGGCTGCGACCTGACCGGCACCGTCGGGGTCGACGACTACCTCGACCGGCTCCGCGCGTACGCCGACGCCGAACCCGGGCAGTCCTGGATCACCGGTAGCGGCTGGTCGATGGAGAGCTTCGAGGGCGGCCTGCCCACCCGGCAGCTGCTCGACTCCGTCATCCCGGACCGCCCGGTCTACCTCGTCAACCGCGACCACCACGGCGCCTGGGCCAACACCCGGGCCCTGGAGCTGGCCGGCCTGACCAAGGACACCCCCGACCCGGCGGACGGCCGGATCGAGCGCGAGCCGGACGGCACCCCGAGCGGCGTCCTCCAGGAGGGGGCCACCAAGCTGGTCGCCCGGCACGTCCCGCCCGCCACCGCCGCCGACCGGCTCGCCGGCCTGCTGCGGGCGCAGCGGCTGCTGCACTCGCTGGGCATCACCGGCTGGCAGGACGCGCTGCTCGGCGAGTTCAACGGTCAGCCGGACCCGTCCGACGCCTATCTCGCGGCCGCCCGGGACGGTTCGCTGACCGCCCGGGTGACCGGGGCACTCTGGTGGGACCGCGAGCGCGGGGCCGAGCAGATCCCCGAACTCGTGGCGCGGCGGGAGGAGTTGCGGGCGGGCCGGTTCCGGGCCGGCTCGGTGAAGATCATGCAGGACGGCATCGCCGAGAACTTCACCGCCGCGATGACCGCGCCCTACCTGGACGGCTGCGGCTGCGCCACCGCGAACTCCGGCCTGAGCTTCGTCGACCCCGAGGCGCTGAAGCGACACGTCACCACGCTGGACGCGCTCGACTTCCAGGTGCACTTCCACGCCCTGGGCGACCGCGCGGTGCGGGAGGCGCTGGACGCGGTGGAGGCGGCGATCGCGGCGAACGGCCGGCGCGGCAACCGGCACCACCTCGCCCACCTCCAGGTCGTCCACCCGAGCGACATCGGCCGGTTCGCGCAGCTCGGCGCGATCGCCAACCTCCAGCCGCTCTGGGCCGCGCACGAACCCCAGATGGACGAACTCACCATCCCCTTCCTCGGCCCCGAACGCGCCACCTGGCAGTACCCGTTCGGCGACCTGCTGCACGCCGGCGCCACCCTGGCCGCCGGGAGCGACTGGCCGGTCAGCAGCCCCGATCCGCTCGCCGGCCTCCACGTCGCCGTCAACCGGATGGAGCCGGAGGCCACCGACGGCCGCGTCTTCCTCCCCGACCAGCGCCTCGACCTCGCCACCGCCCTCGCCGCCTACACCGCCGGATCGGCCCACGTGAACGGCCACGACGACGCCGGCAGCCTGCGACCGGGCCACCTCGCCGACCTGGTCGTCCTCGACCGCGACCCCTTCGCCGCCCCCGCCGAGGAGATCGCCCAGGCTCGCGTCGAACGCACCTACGTCGGCGGCCGGTTGGTGCACGCCGCGGACTGACCCTCCGCAGCTGGGCGCGGCCCGAGGGGGTGGAGAGCCCCCCTCGGGCCGTCGCGGCCGGCTGGGCCGGAACCTTGAATCCGGCTCCGTCATGGCCGACCGAACCTCAGGAATCCGCCCCGGCACATAGCTTGAGCACAAAGCTCCTTCGGCGCCGTCCCGTGCGAGAAGTTCGCCGTCAACGGGAACGGCACGCAGATCACCTGCTACCCGCCCTCGGGAACGGTCGAGACCAGGTCTCCCGCTCGGCGTCGAGCTGTGACGACACGCTGCCAGGAGCCCTCCGCATCGGTTGCACCACGATCTGCCGGCCCTCCGGTAGCCGATCCACGCCACGGCCGAGCTCGACCGCGTCGTCCCCGAGCCGGAAGGTCAGTCCAGCCAGATCTCGCGGACGGCGCGCAGCGGGTCCTGCTCGACGTGTGGCTCGTCGTCCCAGAGCATGGTGGCCCGGCCGGCCGCGTAGCGCGGCCAGTCCCGGCCCGGGTCGAGGTCGCGGACGAAGGCGACCCAGGCGCCGTGGATGGCCTCGGCGAGCCGCTGCGGGGGCTGCCCGCCGAGTGCCGCCTCGACGCCCTCCGCGTGCAGCAGGTCGAAGGCGAACGGCAGGTCCGTGCAGTGGTAGGCCTGCCCGGCGCGGCCGGGGGCGGTGCCGGACCAGTCGAACTGGTAGAGCCAGGTGGGCAGTTCACGCGCCGCGCGGGCCTCGGCGAGCGCCACGGCGGGGGCGCGGAACAGCAGGTCGGTGATCGCCTGGCCGCCGACCGTCCGGGGGTCGGCCGGCCGCCCGGTCGCCCGGTGGTGGGCGAGGAAGCGCGCGGCGTGCTCCTCGTCCAGGCCCAGTTCGGCGAGGAGCCCGGACAGCGCCGGCCCGTTCGCCGCCATCGGCACCGCCGCCGCCTCCGCCGCCACCGCCGCCGCCTCCGCCTCCGCCTCCGCCTCCGGGGCGAACTCGTGCGCGGTGAAACCGATCAGCAGCGGCACGTCCGCGCCGGCCTCCCCCTCGACCAGCGCCTCCGGCAGCGGGACCGGGATCAACTCGCCGTCGGCGAAGGGCCCGAGGAGCAGCGGCGGCAGCTCGTCCCGGCCGGGTCCGGGGGCGTTCAGCGCGTCCTGGAGGGCGAGCAGTTCCCCGTCGGTGGCGTCGCGCAGGGCGGCCGCGGTCGCGGGCACTCCGGCCCGCGCGGCGAACAGCCGGGAGACCGCCCGGGCCGTCTCCCGGTCCTGCGGTCGCGGCACCGCGCCGGAGGCCGAGACGGCCGCGCGGAACAACCCGCGCGCCGCCGGGGTGGCGAGCAGGGTCTGCACGGCACCGCCACCCGCCGACTGGCCGGCGATCGTGACCTTGGCGCCGTCCCCGCCGAAGGCCGCGATGTTGTCGCGGACCCACGCCAGGGCGGCGATCCAGTCCAGCACGCCCCGGTTGTCGGGGGCGTCCGCCAGGTGCAGGAACCCCTCGACGCCGAGCCGGTAGCCCACCGAGACCAGGACCACGCCGTCCCGGCTGAAGGCCGCGCCGTCGTACCAGGGGCTGGCGGAGCAGCCGGCGACGAAGCCGCCGCCGTGGATCCAGACCAGGACCGGCAGCCCGGCCGAAGGGTCCGCCGCGGGAGTGAAGACGTTCAGGTTGAGGACGGCCTCGCCGGGGACGGTCGGCTCGGGGATGGTGGTGACGCCCGCGAGCGGGCGGCGCTGGGCGGTCGGACCGTACGCGGTGGCGTCGAGCACCTCGGTCCACGGCCGCGGCGGGACGGGCGCCGCGAAGCGCAGGTCGCCCACGGGCGGCCGGGCGTAGGGGATGCCGAGGAAGCGGAGGCCGCCGGCGCGGCGCTCGCCGCGAACCGGGCCGCTGCGGGTCCGGACGACGGGGTGGTCCTGCCGTGCTGCGCTGGTCATTCCGGGCTTCCCTCGTGTGTGGGGGTCGCGGCTCCTCGGCACCGCGCTCCTTGGCACCCTAGGCACGATCGGCGTCGACGGGGGTGGTTGACGGGGGTGGTTGACGGGGGTGATCGCCATCATGGCGGCATGAGCAACCCGCATCTGGCCGCCGGCAGTGTCTGGCGGCTTCACCACGACGGCCAGGAGATCGCCCGGCTGTCCGTGACCGACGCCGATATGCCCTGGACCCACGCCGAGGTCGAGGCACTGCCCGGCTTCGCCTCGTTCCGGCCGCTCTTCGCGGCGCAGGAGCGGGCCGTCGAGGAGGAGGACTGGGAGGGGGCCGACGCGTGCTACACCCAGATCCGCCGTGCGCTGACCATGACGTTTCCCGACGGCAGCCCGGTCGCCGAGTTCATGCTGCACATCCACGACGACGGTACCGCCGGCTGGCGCTGGCACGACGAGCCCTTCGACACCGCGGACGAGTGACGCGCCGGCGGCTGACCGCGGAGCCGCCCGTCTCGGAGCGGGAGGGGCGAGGTGATCCGCGGCTACCCGCTCAGCACCCGTCAGCGGCCCGGTTCCGTACCCGGAGCCGGGCCGCGGCGCGTCCGGTTCGCATGGCCGGCCTCGGGCACGGCCGTCGTCCTGACGCCCTGCTAGATTCGGCGCGCTTTTGACAGAACCACGCAAAGGGGGGGGCGCATGAGGCGCGCACGAACGGGGGCGGCACTCGCCACCGCCATGACGATGGCGGTGCCCGTCTGGCTGGCACAGCCGGCCGAGGCGGCACAGCCCCGGGCGAGCATCGTCCAGATCGTCGCCCACGAGGACGACGACGTGCTGTTCATGAATCCCGATCTGGCCAACGGCATCAAGGCCGGCGTGCCGATCACCACCGTCTACCTCACGGCCGGCGAGAACAACTCCGCCGCCCGGGCCGGCGCCGGTCTGACGGACGTCGGTTACGCCAAGGCCCGCCAGGACGGTGCCAAGGCCGCGTACGCTCAGATGGCGGGCGTGTCGTGCCCGGACAACTCCTGCTGGAGCGGCGGTGACCTCCCGGTCGGCCAGAACGTCGTCGAGCACTACCGGCTCAACGGAGCCGACGTCCACCTGTACTTCCTCGACCTCCCCGACGGCGGGGAGGACTCCTACCAGGGTGGCGGCGCTCTCCGCCGGATCTGGACCGGCAGCTCGCAGTCCGTCGACACGCTGACCATGTCGGACAACGGGAGTTGGCCCCAGCACTACAGCCGCTCCGGCCTGCTGGACGTCCTGACCGCGCTGATCGGCACCAGCGGGGCCACGCTGGTGCGGGTACAGGACCCAGCGCCGGACCCGCTGCTGCTCGGCGAGCTCCCCGACCTGCCGGAACACGACAACCCGGACCACGTCTCCGCCGCCTTGTTCGGCGACGAGGCCGTCCGCCGCTACGCAACGCCGCAGACCCCCCGGGTGGTCCTGGACCACTACCGCGACTACAACATCCAGGACACCCCCGCCAACCTGTCCGGGGCGGCGACCGCCGAGAAGGTCACCACGTTCGAGGGCGCCTACGCGCCGGACGACGTGCTGCTGCCCTGGGGAACCGGAACGCCCCCCACCACCTGCGACCCGGCCACCCGGTACTACCAGTGCTGGGAGTCCCGGGAGCAGTTCCGGACGCCCCGCTCCACGCAGTCGGTGACCAGCGACCCCAACGGCCGGCTGCACGCCTTCGCGGTGGAGAGCGGCAGCCTCTACGAGTGGGCCGAGGACGCCGACAAGGTGTGGCAGGGCCCGTTCGCGCACGGCAACCAGGGCGGGCCGCTGACCGCTGCCGTGACGGTCGGGCGCGACCAGGACGGCCGTCTCGAGGTCTTCGGCCAGCGCGCCGACACCGGCGAGATCGTCTCCAACTACCAGTCCACCGCCCCCGGTGGCTGGAGCTGGGGTTCCCTCGGCAGCCCGAACCCCGGCCCGGGTGACGCCCTCCAGGTGAGCGCGCCCACCGTCGCCTCGAACGGCGACGGCCGGCTCCAGGTCTTCGTCCGCAACCGGGGCGGCGGGATCAGTTCGACCTGGCAGACCTCCCCCAACGGGGGGTGGAGCGGCTGGCTCGCCGACCTGGGCGGCAGCGGGATCCAGGAGGCACCGGCCGCGTTCACCACGCGGGACGGCCGGATCGAACTCTTCGCCTGGGCACCCACGACCAGCACTGCCTCGGTCCTGCACTGGTTCCAGCCCGCGCCCAACCAGTCGTTCCAGCGCGACGGCGACTTCCCGTTCGTCGCACCGACCAGTGCGCCGACGGTCGCGATGGACCTGGACGGCAGGCTGGAACTGCTCTACCGCCAACTCGACGGCCAGGAGCCGCTGACCCAGACCGCGAACTCCTCCACCATGACGCTCTGGCAGACCTCCACCGGCGGCGGGTGGACACGGGCGGCCGGCGCGCTCGGCGGCGGTCCCGACCAGGGCGGAATCGGCGCGCCCGCTGCGGTCACCGCAGGCGACGGGCGAATCGTCGCGGCCGTCCGCAACCGCGGCGGAGGGGTCAGCGTGACCCGCCAGGCGAGCCCGAACTCCGCGTTCGGCGGCTGGACCGACCTGGGTGGCCCCGGCGTCGGCATCATCGCGGGCGTCCCCGCCGCAAGCGTCGACCGCAACGGCCTGACCGACCTGGTGGTCATCGGCCTCGACGGTCGCCTCTACGACAACCGCCAGCGCACCGACGGCTCGTTCGCCGGCTGGAAGGCCATGGGCACGTCCTGACCGCGCCACTCCCCGGACGTGCCCGGCCCGCCCCTGCGGCGGGCCGGGCACGTACGCCGTTCAGACGCCGCGGGCCGCCTGTGCCGTGGCCGACGACCTCCTCCCGTACCTCCGCACCGGTGGCACCAGGCCCCGCCCTCTCCCGCTGTGAGTGACTGGGCGACAAATCCCGAGACGCGAACACCCTCGCCGCTGCCGTAAGCGGGGCGGGGAAGTGAGCCAACGGGCCATGTATCGGTACACCGGGCGACTTCCCGAGCGGGCTCCTTTTCGCCCGTCGGCAGCGTCACCCGAGGTAGACCCTCTGCCACTCCAAGGAGGTCATGGTCAGTGCGGCCTCAGCAAGGGTGCGAGCCGACTCGGTTTTGAGGCTGCCGAGGCTGCTGTCGATCCACGGCTGAACGTTCTGGTATCCCTGCTCGCGGTACTCCACAGCCTGAATCAGACATTCCAGCTTGTCCGCGTCGTGGGCGACGGTGACTTCCAGGCTCTCGGCGTTCTCGTACTCCTCCACGATTGCCTGCACCCCGGCAACGACGGCCGGGTGAGCAGCGCTGACCTGGTCGGCGGTCACGCGTTCGTTCGAGGCGGCGGTGAGGTAGCGCCGGCCGATGTGCGGGATGTCGCTGACCCGGGTCTCCTGGGTGTCGTGGAAGAGGCACAGCAGGGCGACCTTGGCCGGGTCGGCCCCCTCCATCATCGCGAGCACCGCGCCGACGACACCCGTCCGGAACGAGTGCTCGGCGATCGTCTCGGGGTCTTTGACCCCAGCGATCCACCAGCCGGAGCGCTTGGCCCGCTTGAGCATGCCCGCCTCGAACAGGTAGCTCGCGGTGCCCTTCGCCTGCTTGTCGTCCGTCATCGCTGTCCTTCACTGTCGGATCGGTTGTCGCGATAACCGCCTACCCGCAGACCGTAGTGCACAGACTCCAGCTCGCGGCGGGACTGCTGTGAAAGGCCGTCACCATCAAGCAGCCTGACCACTCGTGCGGCCAGGTCACGGGCTGTACGAGGGTCCGCGTCGGCCAGGCCACTTCGGGTCAGCATCAGTGCCCAGATCGAATGGACGTAAAGGTCGGTGTACTCGCCCGCACGGTCCAGCCGGATGGCGAACTGTCGCAACAGCGAGGAGGCGTCCCACGCCGGGCGCTCGTGCTCGGCCATGAAGTCGTCGCTGGTCTGGGGACGTGAGTCGAGCCCGAGCCAGTGAGCCCAGTAGTTCAGGTTCGCGGTTTCGAAGTCGTCGTTGTCAGTGATCGAGCGGGCGATGAAGTCCCGGAGTAGCTCGGGATCCCCCTGCCGCGCCAGTGCCGCCGCGACCGACCGCGCCTCGGCCCAGCGGGGTGACCACCCCGAGCCGGCCGAGGGGATCCGGCCTCGGCGCCGCATCCCACCGAACCACTCGCCCACATCGCGGGCCCGGTCGTAGGAGGACAGGTACCAGACCTGTCTACGGAGCAACGCGGCCTCCTCACCTCCGGCCTCCACCAGGTCGGCGGTATGCCGGAGATTGTCGAAGAAGCGCGAGCGCACGTCTTGCCCGAGGAGCGGCGCAGTGGAGACCGGCCCGCGGCGGGCGGCAGGGATGCTCAGCTCGGCGGCCACCGCGCCGGGCAGAACCCCGCTGACGGCCCAGCCGATCATGTGCGTGGTGTCCCGGGTAAGCACCCACCCGGCCAACGGATGCTCCAGAACCTCGGAGCTCGTAGGCCGTGACCGCAGTATCTCGCCGAGGACGAAGTCCGCGTCCATCGCGAGGCTGATCAGGTCCACCAGCCCAGCCGGCGCGCCGAGCAGAATCAGCTTCCGGCGCAGCACCACCAGGTTCCCGGCCCTGGTGGAGGAGAGCGGTCGACGGCCGGACTCCCAGCCCTGGACGGTGCTCTTGTCAATGCCCAGGTCCACCGCCAACTCGTCCTGAGTCTTCGGGATCTGCTCCCGGACGACCTTGAACAGGAAGCCAGAGATCACTCCTTCGGGGAGCCGCACGGCCTCGGGCTGACTGCCAGTCAGTGTTTCGTTACGCCTCGGTGGTGTCCGAGCAGCCATTCCGGGCCCCCCTTGGCCTCGATCGTCCCGGTAACTCGTACTGGCAGTCCGTCGAACCCTGGAGTCACCGGCCGTAACTTCATGACTACGGCATCGCCGATGACAGCGGAAGCCTAATACCCACTCCGTCTCCCGCGAACAACAGTGATGCCCGGCCGCCCAGCCCACACGATCGGATGGCCCCATTGCCCACCCGGAAGATCCGGATTCGCTCACCTCCGCGGCCTCTTCAAAAAGCAGGGCAGCCACGGCGAGGCGCAACCCCCAAGCACGCCCCTCGGCCGCCCTACAAGCCCCCGGCCCGTCGGGAAGGGTCTTCTGCCGGGTCGGGCCGTACCACCCCGCCAGACTGCTCGCCCGCACCCGGGCGAGCAGAGCCAACCAGATGGGAGAGACACATGAGCACCACCATCATCAAGCCCGGTGACCCGGAGGTCACCGGCCTGACCCGCCGCCTGGACCACTCGGTCCCGGACGGCGACTTCACCCCGGCGGCGTCCGTCGCGTCCCTGACCCGCCGCCTGGACCACTCGGTCCCGGACGGCGACTTCACCCCGGTGGACACCCAGGTCTGACCTTCATCGGTTCTGAACTGATGCCGCCTGATTGACGGCATGGCGGGCCGACTCGGCTGTTCGTTTCCCGAGTCGGCCCGCCACCCCCTGATCCGACATCTGCACGTTTCGACCAAGGAGAGTCCATCGTGTCGACCACGATTGCCACCCGCGTCCCCGCCGGCTCCTTCTTCGACCTCGGCCGGAAGGACTCGATGCTGACCCGGCTCCGCGAGGAGGGCGCCGAGTTGGCTCTCCCGTTCGCCCTGATGGAGCACTTGGTGAAGTCGGGCACCCCTTACTCGGAGCACGCCCGTTCCCTGCGAAGTGAGCCGGTGCCCGTGGCCGGAGTGACCTTCGACTGGTTCGACGGGAAGCTTCCCGACGAGATCGCCAACGAGATCAACCTCGCGGACTACGAGATCGTCACGCACACCCACGAGCGCCGTGTGGCACTGACCCGGGCCCTGGACCGCCTGTCGCTCGTCCACCCCGAGGGAATCGCCCGCGTGCGCGAATTCGTCCGTGGGCTGCTGTGGGTGGGCCTCAAGCCCGGCGTCCACATGTCCTCGCTGACCAGCTCCAGCGACCCGGCGCTCCCGTACGTCATCGTGTTCTCCGACAAGGCCCGGCACCACATCCCGCCGAACACCGTCAGCCCGGAGTCCTCACCCCTCTTCCTGGCGGAGAACCTGCTGCACGAGGGAACCCACCAGTCGATCAGCTTCCACATTCTCCAGCACCAGGTCTTCGCCGACGGTTACTCCTCCCAGGAGTCCCCCAAGATCGAGATCAAGTGGCGGGCCGGGCAGGGCATCGCGCGCAACCAGTTCTGGGAGGTGGACCGGGCCTTCCACGCGACCTGTGTGTACAACCAGCTGCTGCGGTTCCGCCGTACCGAGCTCGACCGCGACGACCTGACCGCCAACGAGCGTGCCTGCTTCCAGACCGCGTACGACGACGGGCTGCCGGCCGTCCGTTACCTCATGCGCGAACTCGAACTCCTGAGTGAACAGTTCTCCCCGCACGGGGTGGCGCTGCTGGCCGACCTGCGCCACCAGACCGACCAGCTGTAGTGCCACGCTGAGCAGAACCGAACGAGGGAAGGTCCAGTGCTCCAGCACCTCATCACCCAGGACGATCACCTGCGGATGGCCCCCACCGACCGGAACGCCCTGACCACCGCGGTCAGGCAACTCCACGAGGAGCTGCGGAACTTGTCCAAGGGGTGCGACCCCACCCGGGCCCGTGTCCTGACCAGGTGGATCGGCATCGGCCAATTGAGCCTGGGCAACCACGACAAGGCCCGTACGTTCTTGCGGCAGTCGCTCGACCTGGCCGCAGCGATCGGGAACACCCGCGCCCTCGTAGCCACCAAGCTGAACCTCGGCGACGCACACCGCTACGCCGGGGACATGCAGGCTGCGGACGCGCTCTACCGCAGCGCGCTGGACACCGCGCGAAGCCAGCACCCGGAACTCGTTGACTTCGCACTTCAGCACACTGGCAAGCACCTCATGGAGTGCGGCGACCTCGCAGGTGCCCAGGCTCACCTGCGAGAAGCGCTGCGGCTGCGGATCGCCAAGGGGGACACAGAGCTGGTCAACTCCACGCAGGCCGCACTCGACCGGGTCGAGCTGCTGATCGGCCACTGCCATGCATCAGCGGCAGACGGCGCGGCACCGAGCCGGTGGAGCAGTCGGTGGACCTCATGGCTCCAGTCCCGCACCACGGCTCGGACGCCGGCCGGGTGGGAGGAGGACTTCCCCGCCCTCCGGGACGCTGTGCGCGGGCTCGCTGCACAGCAGCGCGTACACCCACGCCTCCTGCGCCACCTCGGTGACCAGTCGCTCCCCACCGAGTTGCTCGTTGCAATGGCGGAGGAGGCCGAGAAGGCCGTAGCCACTGACGGATACCTCCACAACGGCAAGTGGAACGCGGCCGTCGGGGACGCCGCGAACCACTTCGCCGGGCAGGTCGATCTCGCCGCTGTCGTGGCCCGGTCCACCGGCCTACAGGTCGACCATCCTCACACCGCCGTCTACATCGCGTACCTGGAGGAAGGACAGTTCCTCGATTTCCACGTTGACGAGTTCGGCTTCGGCGAGGCCAACCTGATCCTGTGTCTGAAGCACGAGCGCCCCACCGCCGCGCCCAGCGTCAGCACCACGGTCTTCATCACCGCCGACGGCTACCTCGAATGCGACCTCGCCGCAGGTGACTGTGTCGTATTCGACGGCGCGCTCACGCCGCACGGCCGGACACCACTCAATAGCGGAGAGAGCGTCACTCTCATCAGCTTCGGCTTCCGCACGCGTGATCATGCTCTGCGAATGCCCACGCACCTCCCGCCGGTCCCGGCGTAGCCGAGGTGGCGCGCCCTGCGCCCGGTCGCGGGGTGGCTGTGAGAAGCTCGGAGCCTCCGGTCGTCTACACCGTCCCCACCACGATGCGACTCCTGCTGACCTCGGACACCCACGTCCCCACCCGGGCGCGGTCCTTGCCCGCACCGCTCCTCGCGGCCATCGCCGACGCCGACGTCGTGTTCCACGCCGGCGACTGGGTGGACACCGCCACGCTCGACCTGTTCCAGGCCCGGTCGAAGCGGCTGGTCGCCGTGCACGGCAACAACGACGGGCCGGCGCTGCGGAAGCGGTTGCCCGAGGTCGCGCGCGTCGAGCTCCAGGGTGTCCGGTTCGCGGTGGTCCACGAGACCGGTGCCGCCCGGGACCGCGAACGGCGGTGCGAGGCGCGCTTCCCGGAGGTGGACGTCCTGGTCTTCGGGCACAGCCACATCCCGTGGGACAGCCGGGCCCCGGGCGGCCTGCGGCTGCTCAACCCCGGTTCGCCGACCGACCGGCGCCGCCAGCCGTTCGCCACCTACCTGACCGCCCGCCTGGACGACGGCCGCCTCACCGACGTGCGGCTCCACCGGCTGCCGCACCCTCCGTCCGGGCGTCAGCGCGGCCCTGCCGACGCCGACCCGGATCGGCCCGACGGCCGCCCGTGAAGCGGTGACGAGCGGCGCGGATCGTGCCGCGCCGGCTACAGCAGGACGAGCAGCTTGGTGCCCGGCACCAACTTCCGGTTGACGGAGGTCGACTGGACGAACACGGTGTAGGACGGGTTCTCGCCCGGCTTCACGGTGGCCTCCGACGTCGGCAGGCCCAGGAGCCGGCGGGCCGCCGGGCCCGAGAACACCCTGCCGGTCATCCGGCCGGTGGCCGGGTCCTTCTCCGCCACGGCGAGCTGCTTGTTGCCCTGGATCTTCTCGCGCTTGGACAGCTCGTAGAAGGCGCAGCCGCTCTTGTACGCGTGCCCGGCGCTGGTGACGAAGTCGCGGATCTGCGTCTGCTGGTCGACCGGGATCAGGATGTACTTGCCGGTGTCCAGGGCATCGAGGCTGCCCGTCACGTCGGCGGCGTTCAAGTCCTGGCCCATGGCGAAGAGGTTCCGGGTGCCGCGCACGCCCTGCTCGCGCCCGCGCAGGAAGCTCGTGGCGGCCGTCTTGACGGTGCCGATGGCCTCCTCGACGCCCTTGCTGGAGTCGGCGTCCCAGATCGCGATGTTGCCCGCCGGGAACCCGTACTCCTGCGCGGTGCGCTTGGCCAGCGAGTTCGGGACCAGGATCGCCGAGGTCCAGTGGTCGGGGAGGTCGTCCATCGCGCCCTGGATGCGGTCCATCCACTTGCGCAGCACGGCGCTGCCCTTGCCGGCGCTCATCCGGGTGTGCATCTGGCCGCTCTCCGAGCAGCCGGAGGCGTTCTCCTCGCCGTCGGTGACGACGACCTGGAGGAAGGAGTGCTCCCCGTAGCCCTCCCAGATGTTCTTCAGGTCGTCGACCGACTTCACGGCCGCCTCGATCAGCGCGGTCGCACCGTTGTCGACCGCGTAGAGGCCCCGCAGGGACGGCAGGTGCTTCACGTCCATGTCCCAGACCAGGTTCTGCACCTCGTGGTCGAAGGCGTAGAGACTGATCCGGGTCTCCTGACCGAGGCGGTCCGACTCCTCCTGCAGGCCCTTCACGAACTCGTCGACCACCCGGACGAGTTGCGCCTCGTGCTGGCGCATCGAACCGGACTTGTCGACGACGAGCGAAACGTGGTTGACCTTGTGCTTGATCCTGCTCGCAGACATGCCGCTACCCCTGTTCCAACGCCTCTTCGGCGCCTTTCCGGCGCCCCCTCCAACGTTGCTCCCACACTACGGAGGACCACTGACAATCCCCTCTGACCTGGGATTTCACAGCGGCCGGCCGCCCCGCACCGTCCGGCCGTCAGGCCTTCCGCAGGCACAGGGCCAGGGGGCCCAAAGAACTGGGGCAATAGGAGTATTTGATACGACGTCAGTTCACGAGCGGGCAGCGGTCAGCCGCCGGCCGTGGCGCGCCCGCCCGTGCGGTGGGCGTTCAGCTCCAGGCCCAGGCGGAGCAGGCTCATGCCGAACATCAGGACGCCCAGCGGGACGTGCAGGCTCGGCACGTGGGCGATGCCGAGGACCACCTGCACCGACGCGAGGGCCAGGAAGCCCGTGCCGTAGAGGATCGACGCGGGTGAGCGACCGCCCGGGCGCCACGCCAGGACCGCGGCGAGCACGTGGAGCATCGCCGCCGCGTACATCACCCGGGCGCCGACGCCGTGGAGCACCTCGCCGTGCGAGGACGACAACAACAGGCCCGCGGTGGCGGCCTGGAAGAAGATGGTCGCGGTCTGGAGGGCGATCGCGATCCGCAGGAGCTTCGGATACACGGCGCCGCGCTGCTGGGCTGCCCCTGTGTCGGCCATGACGGTCCCTTTCGTCTTCCTTCGGTGTTCCTTCGGGTGGACCGGTGGGTGATCCCGCCCTCGTCCTTACGACGACGCAGCCCCCTGGAACGTCAGGCCACCCCGGCCGAACGCCCCGGCGGCGGGTTCGCGATCATGGGGGCGGACCCGATCGAGAAGGCAGGGACGACCATGACCATCCGGCCCCGCTCCGGACAGCCCCGACCCGAGGTGCCACGGGACCCGGTCGCCTCCGAGCGCCGGAGACTGACCAACCTCGCCTACCGGCTGCTGGGCTCGCTGGCCGAGGCGGAGGACGCCGTGCAGGAGGCCTACGCCCGCTGGTACGCGCTGCCCCCGCGGGATCGGGAGGCCGTCCGGTCCCCCGGTGCCTGGCTCACCACGGTGACCGGGCGCATCTGCCTCGACGTGCTCGGCTCGGCGCGGGCCCGCCGGGAGAGCTACGTCGGCGCGTGGGTGCCGGAGCCGCTGCCCGACGGCAGGGAGTGGATGAACGGGCGGAGTGGCGGCAGCGGGGACGACCCGGCCGACCGGATCACCCTCGACGAGTCGGTCGACATGGCCTTCCTCGTCGTCCTGGAGACGATGACCCCCGCCGAACGGGTCGCCTTCGTCCTCCACGACGTCTTCCAGTACTCCTTCGCCGAGGTGTCCGGGATCGTCGGCCGCACCCCGGCCGCCTGCCGCCAGCTCGCCTCGTCCGCCCGCCGCCGACTGCGCGCCGAACGCGTCCCGGCACCGGCGGGCAGCCAGCAGGGCCACCTCGTCCGAGACTTCAAACAGGCGTGGCAGGCCAACGACATCGCCGCCCTGATCGGTCTGCTCGACCCCGCCGCGGCCATGGTCGCCGACGGCGGCGGCGTCGCGAACGCGGTACTGCGCCCGATCACGGGCGCCGAGCAGATCGCCCGCTTCATCGTGGAGATGGCCCGCCGTGCGCCCGGCACCGAGCTGCTGGAACGGTCGGTCAACGGCCGTCCCGGACTGGTCGCCCGTTTCGCCGGCCGCACCGTGACCGTCGCCGCCTTCGCCACCGCCGGCGACCGGATCACGCACATCTGGGCCGTCCGCAACCCCGACAAGCTCCACCCCTGGACCGACCTCCCCCACGACTGACCGTCACCCCGCCGGCTCGACGACCGCGACCGCCGCCGGGGGGAGCCACCCAGGCCCGGCAGGTCTGGGCGGCGTCCGTCCGACGACGACGCCCGCCGGGACCGCCGGGACCGCTTCGGCGGGCCGTGGCGGCCGTCGTCAGGTCATCGTCGCAGCCACCACGGCGGCGGTGGTGGCAGCCACCAGGGCGGCCTGGGTGGTGCGGATCGCGTCGCGGACGGCGTCGCCCGCCCACTGGCCCTCGGCGATCGCGGCCATCCTCGGCTCGACCTGCCCGCGCGGCAGGTCGGGGAAGGCCAGCCCGTGCAGGCGAGCGCCGTGGAGCAGCCCGATCAGTGCGCCGGTGCGCTCGTCGGGCTCGGCGCCCTCCAGCACCACCCGGGCGAGCCGGCCGCGCAGCTCGCGCTCGACCGTGCCGTCCGCCTCCGGGTAGCGGCGGACCGGGAACAGGCCGAGCACCCGGTGCCGCTCCTCGGTGACGATGCCCCGCTCGCGCAGGCTCGTCAGGGTCGCCTCGACGGTCTTCCACTGCTCCTTCCGCAGCCAGTTCGCCACCGTCGCCGACCGGCTGGTCGGGGCCCAGGCCGCGATCCGCTCCAGGCGGCCGTCGAGCAGCGCGTCCCCGGTCGGCGAGGCGTCGGTCACCTCCAGCAAGCCGTCGTCCACCCCGACGCGCCCGGCCCGGGCCAGCTCCAGGAGGAGACCGCTGGCCACGGCGCAGGCGGCCGCCCACTTGTCCTTCGCCTGGCCGCTCTCGTCGTCCAACGACAGGAGCATGACCTCCTCGCCCAGTGTGACGGGCATGTCCCACCCCTTGTGATCACGAAACGCCTGCATGCCGGACGGGACGATCACACGACCGGGAAGGTTCCCGGAATCCCGCCGGGACGGGTCGGCACCCCTGGCGCGGGCGGGGTCAGCCGTCCACGTGCGGCCGGGCCGGTGGCGTCCACGGACACGACTACCGCTCCTCCGACCCTTCACCTCTCGCAGTAGGCTGAGCGGGAAACATGATCTTCAGGAGGGCCATGTCCACCGCCAAGCCCCGCGTCCTGCTCGTCACCGACCTGGCCTACCAGGCCCGGGGCCGCCGGTACTGCGACGAGGACATCCGACTCTCCGCCCGCCTGCGCGAGGACTTCGACGTCGCCCTGTGCCACCCGCTCGACGCCGCCTCGCTGATGGACGCCTTCGACGTGGTCCTCGTCCGCAACAGCGGCCCGGTGCTGAACTACCCCGCCGAGTACGAGGCCTTCCGCGACCGCGCGCTCGCGCGCGGCACCCGCGTCCACAACCAGCTGACCGGGCGCGCCGACATGGCCGGCAAGCAGTACCTGCTCGACCTCAGCGCCGCCGGGTACCCGGTCATCCCCACCATCGACCGGGCCGAGGACCTCGCGCGCCTGCCCGTCGTCCCCGACTACGTCGTCAAGCCGAAGCTCGGCGCCGACTCGATCGGCCTGCGGATCGTCCCCCGCGACCGGCTCGCCGCCGTCGAGTACGACGGCGTGCTGGTCCAGCCACTGATCCGCTTCGTGTACGAGGTCTCGTTCTACTTCGTCGACGACGCCTTCCAGTACGCCCTCCACGCCCCCGACCCCGGGCAGCGCTGGCGCCTCGTCCCCTACGAGGCCACCGCCGCCGATCTGGAGTTCGCCCGCCGCTTCATCGCGTGGAACAGCATCGAGCACGGCATCCAGCGGGTCGACGCCTGCCGCACCCCCGAGGGCGAACTCCTCCTCGTCGAGTTGGAGGACCTCAATCCCTACCTCTCCCTGGACCTCGTCGCCGAGGCCACCCAGGACTCCTTCGTCGCCGCTCTCAAGGCCTCGTTGCGCACGATGGCGACCGCGCCCCGGCCCTGACCCGCCGTGCCGCGGGACGTGCCGGGGCGTCGGGAGGCTCAGGCGCGGTGGTACTGGACGGGGCCGGGGACGGGGGCGCCGAGCTCGGCGGCGGCGTGGCGCGCCCAGTACGGGTCGCGCAGCAGCTCGCGGCCGATCAGGACGGCGTCGGCCCGGCCGCTGGTGAGGATGGACTGGGCCCGGGCGGGGTCGGTGATCAGGCCGACGGCCGCCACGGGCATGCCGGCCTCGCCGCGCACCGCCGCGGCGAAGGGCACCTGGTAGTCGGGCCCGGCCTCGACCCGGGCGTCGGGGACGATGCCGCCGGTGGAGACGTCCATCAGGTCCACGCCGTGGGCCTGGAGCTCCTTGGCCAGCCGGACGGTGTCCTGCGAGGTCCACCCCTCGCGGCCGTCCTGCGCGTTCTCCGTGAGCCAGTCGGTCGCGGAGACGCGGAAGAAGACCGGCAGTTCCTCCGGCCACACCGCGCGGACGGCGTCCACGACCTCCAGGGCGAAGCGGATCCGTCCCTCGAAGGAGCCGCCGTACGCGTCGGTGCGGTGGTTGGTGACCGGGGAGAGGAACTCGTGGATCAGGTAGCCGTGGGCGCCGTGGATCTCGGCGACCTGGAAGCCGGCGTCGAGCGCGCGCCGGGCGGCGTCGGCGAACTGTCGCACGATCGCGCCGATCTGCTCCGCAGTCAGCTCGTCGGGCGTGGTGTGCGCGGAGGAGAAGGGGACGGCGCTGGGGCCCACCGGCGTCCAGCCGTGGGTCTCGTGCGGGGCGAGGGAGCGCCCGCGCTCGACCCAGGTCCGTTCGGTGGACGCCTTGCGTCCGGCGTGGGCGAGCTGGATGGCCGCGACGGTGCCCTGCGCCCTGAGGAAGGCGGTGATCCGCCGGAAGGCCGCGGCCTGCGTGTCGTTCCAGATGCCGAGGTCGTACGGGCTGATGCGACCCTCGGGGCTGACGGCGGTGGCCTCGGTGATGATCAGGCCCGTGCCGCCGGTGGCGCGCGCCGCGAGGTGGGTGAAGTGCCAGTCCGTCGGGACGCCGGCCTCGGCGCCGTCCGGCGCGGCACTGTACTGGCACATCGCCGGCATCCAGATCCGGTTCGCAACGGTCAGCGTCCGCAGGGTGTAGGGGCTGAAGAGGGTGGCGGTCATGTCGGGCTCCTGGTGGGGCGTCCGGCGTCGTCCGGCGCCGGGTGACCGGGCTCGGAGGAGCGCGGGCGGCGGCGGCCGTGCCGAATGACGGCAGGTGCTACTTGCTTGACCAAACAATAGTTGCACGCGCGCACCACTTGCAAGCGCGGACTGTCCGCTCGCTCTCGCACCGGGAGCGACCCAACCGCGGGCCCCCCGATTCACCACGGGTCGACGCTGCCGCCCACCACGAAGCCGATCGCGAGGAGCACGAGCAGCACCACCGCCGCCAGCAGCAGGACGGAGCGGGTCAGCGCACGCGCCAGTGTCCGCCGCGGCCCGTTGCCGCCGCGGCCGGGGCGCCAGAAGAACCAGGTCAGCTTCCAGACCCGGCGCAGCACCCAGCGCGGAAGCCTCCGCCGGGCCAGCAGGACGTCCAGCGCCGTGGTGCCCGCGTCCCGTAGCAGCGCGACCTCGGTGGCGCCGAGCAGCGTGGAGTCGTCCGGGCTGCTCAGCCGGTGCAGTCGCCCGGTCATCTCCGCGACCGGGTCCTCGGCCACGCAGCGCTTGCCGGCGTGCAGGATGAGCCGCTGGAGCTGCAGTTCCTGGTCGGCGTCGCACTCCGGCAGGAGCAGCGGCAGCAGGTGGTGGGCGGCGTCCAGCCGGCCCCAGGTGAAGTCGGAGCGCCGCCAGTCCCTGTTGATGAAGGCGCCGAAGTGCTTGAACCGGATGCCGAAGAGCTTGCGGTCGCGCAGCACACCCTCCCAGGTCTCCCGGAAGAGCTGCCCGGTGGAGTCCGGCCCGAGCCGCATGAACCGGAACCGGGGTGTCGGCGCGGCGAGCACCCCGACGGCAGGGGCGCACGCGGTGGTCACCACTTCGATCTGGAGGAAGGCCGACACGACGTGCTCCGGGGTCGGCCAGCGGTGCGCCGCCTCGGGGCCGAGGGCGGCGAGGAAGGCGGCGGCCCCCTCCCGCACCTGCCGGGCCACCACCGTCGGGACGTCCAGCTCGGCGTAGACCCGGCCGGCCAGGGCGGCGGCCTCGACGGCGCCGAGCTCCCCGCCCGCGAGCCTCAGTTCGCGGGTCAGCGCCTCGGCCGCGTCACGGACGGCGATGACGCGCAGCAGGCACCGGTTGACCGTCTTCGCGGCGCCGGTGATCCGCTGGAAGCCGTCGTGGTCGGCCGGGACGCCCTGGGCGGGGGTGACCGGCGGCGCCGACCGCTCGCGGCCCGGGCCCGGCACCAGGCGCTGGTTGAGGTGACCGCCGAGCGTGGTCAGCAGCCTGGTCGCGGCGCTGAGCCCCCACCTCCAGGCGGCCAGGTCGGGCGCGGCGAGCGCGCTCGGATCCTGCGGCGGCAGCCAGTTGTGCGGCTGTCCGAGGACGAGCTCCACCGCGTCGTCGTCCGCCTGCGGCGGGGAGGCGATCGGGGTGGCGGCCTCGACGGCGCCGCGCAGTTGGAGGTTCTCCAGCACGACCGCCCTGGCCCGGCTGCGCCGGTACTCGCCGACCAGGCACGCGGCCGCGTCGGCCACCTGGGCCGCCAGGGCGGCGGCGGCCGCCTCGCCGGCGCCGGTGCGCGGCAGCAGCCGGTCGAAGAGCTCGTCGCGGGGGCTGCGGGCGCTGCCCTTCAACCGCCGGTCGAGGTCCTCGGCGCTGGAGCGGAAGTCCGCCTCCTGCGGGTAGTTGAGGGCGTTGAAGGCCACGGTGAGGACGCCGACCTCGTCGCACGGGGTCTGCTTGACCTTCTCCTCGGCGAGTTCGCCGGCCGAGGGGACGACGTAGACGAGGACGCGGTCGACCGGCCGGTCCTCCAGCGGCCGCCGGGCGATCTCGTCGAGCACCGGCCCGAAGGGCGCGTTGTTCAGCACACCGCCGTCCATGACGCAGCTGGCCGTCTTCGCGCAGCCCTCCTCGGGCAGGATCCGGTTGTCGATCAGCGGATCCTCGCTGACGGGCGGGAAGGCCCCCGGGTAGCCGGCCGTGACGCGCGCGGCCAGCACGAGCGGCTCGTCCGCCGCGAACTGCTGCGCGCCCTCGCCGGCGAAGGCCCACTGCGGCGGGGTCTGCCGCCGGTCGAGGACGTAGCGGGGGCTGTCCTCGGGCCGCTGGTTGCCGAAGCGGTAGACCCGTCGGTGGTCGCGGACGTCGAAGTGCTGGTCGAAGCCGTCCTTGAACTTCCGCGGCGGCCCGTCCAGCGCGGTGGCCGTGACGAACAGCGTGACGTTCTCGGGCCGGCCGCCGCCCTTGATCTGCTGGACGGCGCCCCGGATCCTGTCGCTGAAGAAGGTGCCGTTGAACAGGCTCCGCGGCGGCTCCGTCGAACCGCCGTGCCGGGTCAGCAGGCTGCGCAGGTCGGCCGACTCCTCCCACAGGCCGCGCAGATCGGGCAGCCTCCCGCCCCGGGCGATGGTGGTGGCGAGCAGCAGCCCGTTGAGCCCGCCCGCCGAGGTGCCGGAGATGATGTCGATGGTGACGCGCCGGTCGGTCCGGCGCAGCAGGTCCCGCCACATGTCGAAGACCGGGAGGTCGGGATCGGTCGGGTCCAGGCCGGCGTCGGTGCCGGCGAGGTGCTGGGAGGCCAGCCGGAGCAGGTTGAGCTCGTGCACCACTCCGCCCATCCAGACCGCGAGGCTGACACCGCCGTTCATCACCAGGGCGAGGCGCAGTTCCACCGAATCGCCGTCAGGCCCACAGGTGCGGGGAGTGTGGTTGTCGACCATGCGTTCACCGTGCCCGAACCGCGCGGGGGCGGGGGTCGCGCGGCCGCCCGGAGCCGGACACGTTCACCCGGACGGCGCCCCCGGCCGGGCCGGGGCGCCGTGGCGCCCCCGCCCGCCGCCGCTCGGGCGAGGCGACCGGGCGCCGGCTACGCGCCGGTGGCGTCCCCGGCGCTGCGGTCGAGTGCGTCGAGCAGGACGTCGCGCAGGCGGGTGATGTCCGCCGCCATGTCGATCGACGGTTCGAGGAGCCACTGCAGCTGGAGGCCGTCCGTGGCGGCGAGGAGCATCCTGGCCGCCCAGTCGGTGTCGATGTCGCGGGCGGTCGACGGGGCGCGCCCGGTGTCCGGGGGCGGGGTGGCGGCGGCGTCGGCGATGCGCCGGCGGAGGGTCCGGTAGCGCTCGGTGAAGAAGTCGTGGGCCGGGTGGTCGGGCTCGGCGGCGGCCGCGGCCAGGTCGACGAAGAGTTTGACCAGGCCGGGTGTGCCGGCGTTCTCGATCAGCATGGTGGGCTGCCAGAAGGCGTCGTTCCCGCCGTGGGTCTCGGCCGCGGCGGCGTCGCGGGCCTCGAGGACGGCGGTGAGGAGCGCTTCGCGGTTCGGGAAGTGGTGCAGGACCCCCGCGTCGGTCATGCCCACGCGTTCGGCGATGTCCCGGACGGACACGGCTCTGGTGCCGGCCTCGGCGTAGGCCGCCAGCGCGGCATCGATGATCGTCTTCCGCTTGGCGGCGCTCTTGGCGTAGGGGCCACGGGGGCTGCGGGTGCTCACGCGCAGAACTGTAGCCCCGCTCCGGGCGGCGGCCCCGCACCGAACCACGCCAATTCCTAGACTTACAAGGTTTTCGGATTTACCGTGGCAGGACCGGGCGGTGACGCGCCACGCGCGTCGACCCCGCTGCTCTCCACCCGAAGGATTCCGCGATGCTGTGCCACGGCTACGGACGGATGCTGTCCGACGACTTCCTCTTCGGCACCTCCACCTCCGCCCACCAGACCGAGGGCAACAACACCAACAGCGACTGGTGGCTCCTGGAGCACGCCGGCGGGCGAGTGACGGAGCCGAGCGGCGACGGCGCCGACAGCTACCACCGCTGGCGCGAGGACATGGACCTGCTGGCCGGACTCGGCTTCACCGACTACCGGTTCGGCATCGAATGGGCGCGGATCGAACCGGCCCCCGGCCGCTTCTCGCACGCCGCCCTGGCCCACTACCGCCGCATGGTCGACGGAGCGCTCGAACGCGGCCTGCGGCCCATGGTGACCCTGCACCACTTCACCGCACCCGCCTGGTTCGCCGACCGCGGCGGCTGGACCGCGCCCGGGGCCGTCGACCTCTTCGCCCGGTACGTGGCGGAGACCGCCCCGGTCATCGCCGTCGGCGTGCGCCACGTCTGCACCATCGACGAACCCAACACGGCCGCCGCCCTCGGCGCCCGCGCCGCGTCGGGCGCCGAGGCCCTGCCCCCGGCCGGACTGCCGCTGCCCGACGAACGGACGACGGCCGCCCTGATCGAGGCCCACCGCAGGGCCTTCGCCGTCATCCGGGCGGTCAACCCGGAGATCCGGATCGGCTGGTCCGTGGCCGGCCAGGTCTGCCAGGCCCTGCCCGGCGCGGAGGAGGCCGCCGTCGCCTACCGCCACCCGCGCGAGGACGTCTTCCTCGAAGCCGCCCGCGGGGACGACTGGGTGGGCGTCCAGGCCCACACCCGAACGCTCGTCGGGCCGAAGGGACCGGTCCCCGTGCCGCCGGAGGCCGGCCGCACGCTCACCGGCCGGGAGTACTACCCGGCCGCGCTCGGCCACGCGCTGCGCCACACCGCCGCCCTGGCCCCCGGCGTGCCGATCATCGTCACCGGGAACGGCGTCGCCACCAACGACGACGCGCGCCGGATCGCCTACACCACCACCGCCCTGGCGGACCTCGCGGCGGCGATGACGAACGGGCTCGACATCCGCGGCTACCTGCACGGGAGCGCGCTCGACACCTACCGGTCGGGGTCCTCCTGCCCCGCCTTCGGGCTGATCAGCGTGGAGCCGAAGACCTTCGTCCGCACGCCCAAGCCCTCCGCCACCTGGCTCGGCGGGCTCGCCCGCACCCGGGTGCTCTCCGTCGGCTAGCCGCTCCCCACCGGGCTCCCCCGCCGCGCCGGCGAGGGAGCCCCTTGCCTGCCCGGGTAGCCCGGAGCGGACGCTACCCGGCGCCCAGGATCCGCAGCAGGCGGGCGACCTCGGCGGCGACGGCACCGCGGGCCGGGGCCAGGTAGAGGCGGGTGTCGGCGGCCTCGGCGTGGGCCGCCAGGTAGGTGCGGACGGCCAGCGTGAACGCCTTGTTGAGGTGGGTGGCGATGTTGACCTTCGTCATGCCCGCGCGGACGGCCCCGGCCAGACCGGCGTCGCCGACGCCCGAGGACCCGTGCAGCACCAGCGGCACGGGGACGGCCCCGCGCAGCCAGGTGATCAGCCCGAAGTCGAGCACGGCGTCGCGGGTGAGCATCGCGTGCGAGCTGCCCACCGCCACGGCGAGGCTGTCGACCCCGGTCGCGGCGACGAACTCCCGCGCCTCGTCCGGATCGGTGCGCACGCCGGGCGCGTGGGCGCCGTCCTTGCCGCCGACCTCCCCGAGCTCGGCCTCGACGGGGACGCCCCGGCCGTGGCAGTACGCCGTGACCTCCCGGGTGGCGGCGACGTTCTCGCCGTAGGGCAGCCTGGCCGCGTCGAACATCACCGAGGTGAAGCCGAGGGAGACGGCCTCGCGCACGAGGTCGACGGACTCGGCGTGGTCGAGGTGCACGCCCACCGGGACGCTCGCGGCCCGGGCGATGGCGAGCGCGGCGAGCGCGATCGGTTCGAGCGCGCCGTGGTACCGGACCGTGTTCTCGCTGATCTGGAGGATCACCGGCAGCCCGGCGGCCTGCGCTCCGGCGACGATCGCCTGCGCGTGCTCGATCTGGATGACGTTGAAGGCCCCGACGCCCACCCCCTTGTCGGCGGCGTCGCGGACGATCTCATCGGTCGGGGTGAGTGGCATGGATCTTCTCCACGGGTGCGGTGGTGCGGAATCGGCGGTAGAGGCCGAGGTCGACGTCGCCGGCCCGCGGGCACGGAACGGCCGCGGCGGACAGGGCCACCGCGTCGCGCAGCAGCTCGGGCCACGGCGTGCCGGCGGCGAGCCCGGCGGCCAGGGCCGCGACACAGGCGTCGCCCGCCCCGGTCGGGTTGCCGGTCAGCCGCTCCGGGGGTGCGGCCCGCCAGCCGCCCTGAGGGGTGGTCGTGCGCAGCCCGTCCGGGCCGCAGGAGGTCACCACCGCGTGCGCGCCCAGCCGGAGCAGCTCGGCGGCCGCCTCGCCGAGGTCCAACCGGCCGGTGGCGGTGACGAGTTCGGCGGCATTGGGCTTGACCACGTCCGGTCCGGCCGGCAGGGCCGCGCGCAGCGGAGGGCCACTGGTGTCCAGCACGGTGACGGCGCCGGCCCGCGCCGCCACCGTCACGAGCCGGCCGTAGGCGTCCGGCGGCAGACCCGGTGGCAGGCTGCCGGCCAGCACGACGGCCTCGGCGTCGCGGGCCAACCGGGCGTAGTGCGCGAGGAACTCCGCCCACTCGTCCGGCAGCACCGCGGGACCGCTCTGGTTGAACACGGTCGCGTCGCCGTCCTTGCGGGAGACCACGGTGACGGTCCGCCGGGAGTCGCCGGCGATGGGGACGAGCTCGTCCCGCAGGCCGGCCGCGCGGAGTTCGGCCCGCAGCAGACCTCCGGTCGGCCCGCCGGCGAGGCCGGTCACGACCGCCGGCCGTCCGAGGGCCGAGAGCACCCGGGCGACGTTGACGCCCTTGCCGCCCGCCCGCTCGTGCACCGCGTCGACGCGGTGCGAGGTGCGCGGGACGAGGTCGTCCACCAGGTAGGTGACGTCCAGCGCGGCGTTCAGCGTGACGGTGAGGATCACAGCGACACCACGCCCTCGGCCCGGTCGGCCGCCCGCCAGGCGTACAGGCCGGCGCCCAGACAGCCGGCCTGGTCCCCCAGCGCGGCACGCTCCAGTCTCGGGCGGCGCTGGACGGTCAGCCGCCCGGCCAGCCGGCCGCGGACCGGGTCCAGCAGGAGGTCGCCCGCCTCGGCCAGGCCGCCGCCGAGCACGATGAGTTCGGGGGCGAGCAGGGCCGCGGCGGCGGCGAGGGCCGTGGCGAGGGCGTCGGCCGCGCGCGCCCAGACCGCCCGGGCGTGCGGGTCACCCTGCCGCAGCAGTGCCGCGACCTCGTCGGCGCCGCTGACGGCCCGGCCCGAGCGGGCGGTGAAGGCGGCCGCCACGGCCGCGGCGGAGGCCGCCGTCTCCAGGCATCCGCGCCCGCCGCAGCCACAGGGCTTCCCCTCGGGCTCCACGCACAGGTGGCCCAGCTCCCCCGCGTAGCCGCCGGCCCGGACGGGCCGGCCGTCGCAGAGGACGGCGGCCGCGATGCCCGTCCCGATCGCGACGAAGAGGACGTCGCGGGCACCACGGGCGGCACCGAGGGCGGATTCGGCCAGCCCGCCGGCCCGGACGTCATGGCCGAGGGTCACCGGCAGCCCCGTGCGCCGGGCGAGGACGGCGGCGAGCGGGAGGTCGCGCCAGCCGAGGTTGACCGAGTGCACCGCCCGGGCGGCGTCCTCGTCGACGATGCCCGGGACGACCACGCCGGCCCGGCGGGCCGTCAGCCCGCGCTCGCCGGCCTGCCGGGCGAGCAGTTCCAGGGTCACGGCGATCTCGTCCACCACCGCGTCCGGCCCGGCGTGGCGCGGGGTCGGCCGACGGAGCGTCAGCAGCGGGTTCAGCGAACGGTCCACCAGGGCGCCCTTCATGCCGGTGCCGCCGACGTCCAGGGCGATCACGCACTCGTGCGGGGACCGGCGCTCACGCACGGCGGTCCTGGAGGACGACGGAACGGGTGAGGTTGCGCGGGCGGTCCGGGTCACAGCCGCGCGACTCGGCGACCGCGACGGCCAGCCGCTGCGCCCGGACGAGGTCGGCCAGCGGGTCCAACCCGGTTGCGGCGTCCTGGGAGTCGGCGACCAGCAGCCCGCCGGCCCGGGCGATGTCGTCGGCCAGTCCGGTGGGCAGCGCCCCGAACATCCAGGCCACCCGGCCGGGCGCGGTGATGCTGATCGGCCCGTGCCGGTACTCCATGGCCGGGTACGCCTCGGTCCACGCACCGGCCGCCTCGCGCATCTTGAGCCCGGCCTCCAGGGCCAGCCCGTACGTCCAACCGCTGCCGAGGAAGGTGAACTGCTCGGCGCCGCGGACCTCGTCGGCCAGGGGCGCCGAGACGGCCCGTTCGGCGTCCCGGACCGCCCGGGCCAGCGGGAGGACCTCGCCCGGCAGCGCGCCCTCGGCCTCCAGGTGCGCCCGGAGCAGCGCCAGCGTGGTGGTGGCGTATCGGGTCTGCACCACCGACCGCTCGTCGGCGAAGTCCAGGACGGCGACGGTGTCGGCCACCGTCATCACGGGGGTGGCGGGGTCGGCGGTGATCGCGGACGTGGTCACTCCGGCCGCCCGGGCCGGGCCGAGCAGGTCGAGCACCTCGGTCGTGGTGCCGGACCGGGAGATGGCCAGGATCCGGTCGTACGCGCGCCCCCGGGGGAACTCCGAGGCGGCGAAGGCGTCCGTGACCCCGTGGCCGCCGCTCTCGCGGAGCACCGCGTAGGCCTGGGCCATGAACCAGGAGGTGCCGCAGCCGATGACGGCGACCCGCTCACCCCGGCGGGGCAGTGCGGGCGCGAGCCGGGGAAGGGATTCGGCGGCGCGGCGCCAGCAGTAGGGCTGCGAGGCGATCTCGACCGAGGTGCGGCAGGGCGCGGTGGAGGTCATGGCGACGGTTCCTTCGGAGGTGAGGGGGTGCTGGGGCCTTGTCGGCGCAGCACGGGGCGGCGCGGTCGGATGTTCCGACCGGGCGAACGGGCCGGGGAGAACGGCTACTTGACGGAGCCGGCGGTGAGTCCGGAGACGACGTGGCGTTCGATCAGGGCGAAGAGGATGACGACCGGGATGATGGCGACGACGGATCCGGCGAAGAGGTAGTTCCACTGGACGGTGTAGTTGCCGATGAAGTTGTTGATGCCGACGGTGAGGGGTTGGCTGCTCGGTTCGGTCGTCAGGGTCAGGCCCATGACGAACTCGTTCCAGGCGGAGATGAAGGTGAAGATGACGGCGGTGACGACGCCGGGCATGGCGAGGGGGAGGACGACGCGGCGTAGGGCGCCGGGGCGGCCGAGGCCGTCGAGCATGGCGGCTTCTTCCAGTTCGACGGGGATGGAGGCGATGTAGGCGGTGAGGATCC